>JBELHJ010000008.1:26528-47203 GCA_042091495.1 Bacteroidota bacterium | reverse complement strand
TTAAAATTATTAATTAGTATCATCTATTTTTATGCTGGATTAGCTAAAATCAATTCAGATTGGCTGCAAAAAGCGATGCCTTTAAAAATATGGTTACCCTCTAAATATAATATTCCAGTTATTGGAGAGTGGCTAATGCATGAAAATTGGGTCCATTATGTTATGAGCTGGGGGGGAATGATATACGATTTAATTATACCCTTTTTATTGCTTTATAGAAAAACTAGAATTTTTAGTTTTTTACTCGTTGTGTTTTTTCATGTATTTACTAGTGTGCTCTTCCCTATTGGAATGTTTCCGTACATCATGATTGGCAGTGCATTAATATTTTTTGACATTCCTTTTCACAAATCGATTATAGAATGGTTCGAAAAAACTTTAAAACCATTAAAAAAAATAGTTTTTCCTAGTTTAACCCCTAGTTTAAATAAGCTTAAATTATCAGATTATCAATTAAAAAATAGCTCATTAAAACTCTCTATACTTACCGTTTTTTTTATGCTCCAAATACTTTTTCCTTTCAGGTATTTACTCTATCCTGGAGAATTGTTTTGGACTGAAGAAGGCTATAGATTTTCATGGCGTGTTATGCTTGTAGAAAAAATGGGGTATGCTAATTTTAAAATTGTTAATGGTGATAACAACAATTACTTTTACGTCAACAATAAAGATTTTCTTACACCTTTTCAAGAAAAACAAATGAGCTTTCAACCTGATTTTATTTTGGAATACGCTCATTTTCTTGGAGATCACTTTAAATCTCAGGGTCACAAAAATATCGAGGTTTATGTAGATTGTTTCGTTGCACTTAATGGAAGAAAAAGTAGGCGTTTAATTGACAACACTGTAAATTTGTACGCGCAAAACGAATCGTTTAAAACCAAAGATTGGATTTTACCATTTAATGATGAAATTAAAGGACTTTAATATAATTATTATCTTATTTTTAATAAGTATCCAATCTTATGGACAATACAAGTATCTGGGAGAGGTCACAGATTTGTTATCTGGTTCTCCACTTTCAGAAGTTCAAATTTATGATAAGTTAAGAGGATCAATAACCAAGACAAATCTTGATGGTAAATTTGAATTTATTTCAGATTATCAAACACTCACTCTAGTTTTCTTTTTACCCAATTATGATGTTTTCGAAAAAGAAACATCTATTAACAATTCTGAGTTAAATATTATTCTAGCTCCAATTCAAGAAACACTTGATGAAATTCAACTAAAAGTAAGAAAACAACAAATTTTTGAATTAAAGCGCCTAAAAGATGTTGAAGAGACCTCTATCTATGCTGGTAAAAAAACCGAAGTTGTTTTAATTGAACAGTCTATGGCTAACTTAGCCAGTAACAATGCAAGACAAATTTTTAGTCAAGTTGCAGGACTTAATATTTATCAAAATGATGATGCTGGTTTACAACTAAATATTGGAGGGCGAGGTTTAGATCCCAATAGAACTTCAAATTTTAATACCAGACAAAATGGATATGATATAAGTGCAGATGTTTTAGGCTATCCGGAAAGCTATTATGCACCTCCATCAGAAGCCTTGAAAGAAATACAAATTATAAGAGGAGCTGCAGCATTACAATATGGTACTCAATTTGGTGGTTTAGTAAATTTTGTATTCAAAAACCCGCCTAAAGACAAGCCTATAGAATTAACTACTAGAAATACCTTGGGGTCTAATGGTCTTTATACTAATTTTACAAGTTTTGCAGGAGCATCAAAACAATGGGATTATTTTTCATTTATAAACATCAAAAAAGGTGATGGATTTAGACCAAATTCAAATTTTGAATCTTTTAATGTATTTGGGAAAGTAGGTTACCAAATTAATAATACTTCCAGGTTAACTGGTGAAATAACCTATATGAATTATCTGGCTCAGCAAGCAGGAGGTTTAACAGATAACATGTTTGAAAGTGATCCTTTTCAGAGTAACAGAACTAGAAATTGGTTTGAAGTTGACTGGATGTTATACAATTTAAAATTCTCCAAGACCTTCAAAAATAATGCTGATTTTACATTTTCATTTTTTGGTTTGAATGCTTCTCGAGATGCCATTGGATTTAGAACTAATCGTTCTGATCAAATTGATAATATGGAGGAACGCGATTTAATTAAAGGTAAATTCCAAAATTTTGGTTTTGAAACAAAATATCTTAATAAATATAAAATCATTGGTAAAGAGGCGACCTTTCTAATTGGAACCAAGTTTTACAAAGCAAATAATACGAGTATTCAAGGCCCAGGATCTGATGGAAGTGATGCCAATTTTGAAATTCAAACGGATTTGTATCCTAATTATGCAAATCAATCAAATTATGCTTTACCAAACTTGAACTTATCATTATTTGCTGAAAATATATTTTATTTCAATGATAAATTATCTATAACCCCAGGTTTAAGACTAGAACATATAAAAACTGAAAGTCATGGTTATTATAAAAAAATAACTATAAGAGATGGTGATTTAGTTTATGATAATCAAACCATTTATGAAGATGAAATTAGGCAAAGACAATTTATCTTAGTTGGACTAGGTTTAAGCTATAAATCAAATAAATATGTTGAATACTACACTAATATCTCTCAAAATTACAGATCCGTGACCTTTTCAGATATTAGTATTGTAAATCCCGCTTACCTTATAGATCCAAACATTACCGATGAAAAAGGATTTACTTTTGATGCTGGTGTGAGAGGAAAATACAAGAGCTTATTCTCATATGATTTTACGGCATTTAGTCTACTTTATAAAGAACGGATTGGATTTGTTCAAAAAGCAACACCTCAAGGTGTAAAGAGTGAAAGAGGTAATGTAGGGGACGCCATAATGTATGGATTTGAATCTATTATAGATTTTAACTTAAGGAAAGTATTATTTGATAACAATGATTTCACGCTAAATACCTTTATAAACTTATCCCTTATTGACTCTAAATACTTAAACGCATTAACCCCTGGAGTAGAAGGAAATAAAGTAGAGTTCGTACCAAATACAAATTTCAAAACGGGTATTAAATTTGGATATAAATCATTTTTTACTAATGTACAGTTTACCTATCTCTCAAGTCAATTCACAGATGCATCTAATGCAGTTTCAGGCGGACTTTCAGGAGTCATAGGTAAAATACCTTCATATAATATTCTTGATCTGTCCGCGTCATACAAATACAATAAATTTAAAATAGAATTAGGAGTAAATAACGTTATGAACAATTATTATTTTACACGACGAGCAACAGGATATCCTGGACCAGGAATTATCCCTTCACCTAACAGAAACTTTTATACGACTTTGGAATTTAAATTCTAAAAATTTAAGCGTTCGCTTGTGGCGCCCATTCTCCGCACAACATGGCTGGTGAAGCACTATCTGGATTGGCACAAGATGACATTTTAAAACTTTTACAAGACGTGCAATTACGATCAGACTTATATTCAGATTTTAATTGAAAAACATCACAAGTATAGCGTTTGGAAACCATAGTGTTGTGTTTTGAACATAACCCACCATCAATTAAATTTTCACAATTTAAACAAGAATTTGATAAACGTATAGCCATAATAATAACATTGATTTATTTGAAATTACAAATAAAAAACTAGAAAATAGGCCTACTGTAACATTGACAACGAAATTGTTATTTAGAATAAATTAAAACAACTCATTTAAAAATAGTTGTTAAAAATTTTTGAAGCCTCATTATAGGCACTTTCAAAACTGGTTGCTTTAAGTACATCATCCCCTTTTGAAGTGATATAAGAAAGTAATTTTTCGGTAGGCATATTTCCAACTAATTCATCTTTCGCCATTGGACATCCACCATAACCTTGAATAGCACCATCAAATCTTCTACAACCTGCATTATAGGCAGTGTCAACTTTTTCATACCAAGAAGATTTAGTTGTATGAAAATGGGCGCCAATTTCAATATTTGGATAACGGTCTATTAAATCATTAAAAATTAAGTCTATTGATTTTGGAGTGGCACAGCCTATTGTATCGCTTATAGATAAAGTTTTAACGCTTAATCCTGCGAGTTTATCTACCCATTGTGAAACAGTGTCAACATTCCATGGATCACCATAGGGATTCCCAAATCCCATAGATAGATATACAACTACTCTTTTGTTACAATTTGACGCAATATCCAAAATGGCTTTTAAAGTAGACATAGACTCTTGAATGGTCTTATGTGTATTTCGCATTTGAAAAATCTCTGAAATTGAAAACGGAAACCCTAAGTAATCAATTTCCTCAAATTCAGAGGCATCTATAGCACCACGTTTGTTAGCAACAATCGCTAACAATTTGCTGGATGTATTTGATAAATCTAGGCCACTTAAAACCGCTTTTGTATCTGCCATTTGAGGGATTGACTTAGGTGATACAAAACTTCCAAAATCAATAGTATCAAAACCTACACGTAAAAGAGATTGAATGTACTGAACTTTAATGTGCGTTGGAATAATTGATTTTATTCCTTGCATTGCATCTCTGGGACATTCTATTATTTTAACTCGTTCAGACATTTAATGTAGGTTAGTTACCTCAAAAATAAACTTATTTTTTTTGAAATAACACAAATATGCTAAGACTAACTAAAACAATGAATTGTATCCATTTTAAAAAACTGGTACTCTTAGGGTTAGTAATAAGAAAACTCCTAAAATAAGACGATAATAATGCTATTACTGAAAAAACAAGGAATGAAATTATCACAAATATGGCACCTAAAATAATGAATTGAAGCTCTGTTGAAAACGAGTTGGTAAATAGAAAAGTTGGAAATAAAGCTAAAAAAAACAAACTAACTTTAGGATTCAAAAGATTCATAGTAATCCCCCTTGAGTAATATTTTAGTAAATTTTTATCAGTGTTAATTTCAGCTAATAAAACACCGTTTCTATTTGTATAAACTTTGAAGGCTAAGTACAATAGATAAAAACCACCAAGACTCTTTATTATAAAAAAAAGGGTGTCATTTTGATTAATAATTATCGAAAAACCTAATGATAGAAACAGGGTGTGAATTAAACAACCTGTCATGAGCCCTAATATGGTAAATAGCGCATATTTAAAACCTTCAACTATGCTTACACTTAACACATATATATTGTCTGGACCGGGAGATAGCGCAAGAAAAAATACAACTAAGCAAAACGTTAATAAAACTTCCATTTAAATAAGAACTCATTTTGAACTCTCTCCAATTTAAGAACTTTTTAGCAGCGCTTTATTAATGTCCTTAATTAATTTTGGACCTTCATATATGAATCCTGTATATAATTGAATTAAATCAGCGCCAGCATCTAATTTTTCTATAGCATCATCAACAGAGTGTATGCCTCCAACACCAATTATAGGAAAAGCTTTTTTACTTTTTTCAGATAAAAATCTAATCACTTCTGTAGAACGCTCTTTCAGTGGTTTCCCGCTTAATCCTCCCTGTTCTTTCTTGTTTTTTGAACTTAAGTTTTCCCTACTAATAGTTGTATTAGTTGCAATAACACCAGCTGTTTTAGTAATGGTAACAATTTCGATAATATCCAATAACTGATCATTGGATAAATCAGGAGCTATCTTAAGCAAAATTGGTTTAGGATGATCTTTTTTATTATTCAGATTTTGTAGTGTATTGAGAAGATTAGTCAAAGGTTCTTTGTCTTGAAGTGCTCTCAAATTAGGGGTGTTAGGAGAACTCACATTTACTACAAAATAATCTACATAATCAAATAGTGCATTAAAACAAATAACATAATCATTAACGGCCTCATCATTTGGAGTAATTTTATTTTTTCCAATATTCCCTCCTATAAGTACTCCTTTATTCTGTTTTAGACGATTAATAGCTTCTTCGACTCCTGAATTATTAAACCCCATTCTATTAATTATAGCTTGGTCTGATTTGAGTCTAAATAATCTTTTCTTTGGATTTCCTGGTTGAGGTTTGGGTGTTAAAGTCCCAATTTCTACAAAACCAAAGCCAAAATCACTGAGTTCGTTATATAACTTAGCATCTTTATCGAACCCAGCAGCTAATCCAACAGGACTTTTAAATTTTAATCCAAAAACTTCTCGTTCAATATTTTTGTTGTCATCAGAATAGATAAATCTAATTATAGAAGGGACAAAAGGAATCTTATTTACATAACGAATTAAACCAAAAGTAAAATAATGAACACTTTCAGGATCAAAGAGAAATAATAGTGGTCTAATAAAAAGTTTATACATGAAAATAATTTTGTTATGCAAAAATAGAATTCCTAATCAACATTAAAAAAATGAATGTAAAATTAATGTATTTTTGGTCTCAAATTTTTAAAAATGATTTCAAAAGAAAATATAATAAAACGTTTTTTAAGCTATGTAACTATTGATACTGAATCTGATCCAAAATCAAATACAACTCCAAGTACAAAAAAACAATGGGAACTAGCCTATTTATTAGTTGACGAATTAAAAGCCATAGGGTTATCTGATGTTATTATTGATGATAATGCCTACATCACAGCAACTTTACCTAGTAATGTGTCTTACAAAGTTCCCACTATCGGCTTTATTTCTCATTTTGACACATCACCAGATTTTACGGGAGCTAATGTAAAACCTCAAATTCATGAAAATTATGACGGAAGAGATATTATACTCAATAAAGACTTAGATATCATTTTATCTCCAGATTATTTTGATGATCTACTTCAATACAAGGGGCAAACAATAATAACTACAGATGGCAATACTTTGCTTGGAGCTGATGATAAAGCAGGTATATGTGAGATCGTTAGTGCAATGGAATATTTAATTCAAAACCCTCAAATAAAGCATGGTAAGATTAAAGTAGGGTTTACACCCGACGAAGAGATAGGAAGAGGAGCACATAAATTTGATGTTAAATCTTTTAATGCCGATTGGGCATATACAATGGATGGAAGTCAAATTGGAGAATTAGAATATGAGAACTTTAATGCAGCATCTGCAGTTGTTAGAGTTAAAGGAAAAATTGTTCATCCAGGATATGCCAAAGGAAAACTGATTAACTCAATGCTTTTAGCACAAGAATTTATTTCTGCACTTCCAAAAAATGAAACCCCTGAAAAAACAGAACATTATGAAGGTTTTTTCCATTTACACCATCAAAATGGCAGTGTTGAAACAACGACTCTTGAATATATTATCAGAGATCATAATAAAAGCCTATTTGAAGGTCGCAAAAAACTCATGTTAGATATAGTAAACACATTAAATAAAAAATTTGGAGAAGACACTTTTTCTATTGAAATCAAAGATCAGTATTACAATATGAAAGAAAAAGTGGAACCAGTAATGCATATTGTTGAAATTGCAGAAAAAGCGATGCTTTCGGTTGGAATTAAACCGCTTATTAAACCAATTCGTGGTGGTACAGATGGATCGCAACTTTCATATATGGGATTACCTTGTCCAAATATTTTTGCAGGTGGTCATAATTTTCATGGACGCTATGAATATGTCCCTGTTGAAAGTATGATTAAAGCTACAGAAGTTATTTGTAAAATATGTGAATTAACAGCAAAATAGAGCCCTAAATAAACTGGAGATAGATATCTAAAAAAAGAGCTGTTACAACAGCTCTTTTTTTTTACAAAGAAAGCGTAACTCCTAATCTATAATTCCTTCCTGGAGCATTATATGTTACTATCTCTTGATAGGATTCATTTAAAATATTAAGTGCTGCGAGGTAAATCTTTACCTTATTATTTTTAAAACTTTTACTTAAATGAATATCAAACAATGAATATGCATCCATTTCAACTGGAACTGACATAAAGTTTTCAAAATATACATCATCTCTAGACGCATTATATTGATAAGCTAAGGTTGTGGAAAAAGTGTCAGAGATATTATAAACAAGACTTGTATTTAATTTCCAATCTGGAATCCTTAGTGCACTACCTTCTTTAATGTCTATATAAGTAAAATTTGACAAAATACTATACTTTGATCCTAAAGAGAACGTAGAGTCAAACTCTAACCCCTGTGTTTTCAAATCTGAATCAGAATTAAAATACCCTGAATTAAAATCATAATCAATAAAATTTGTAACTGCTCTTGAAAAATATACTAAACTAAAGTCAAAATTGTATTTATACGAATTGATATCATAAACAATACCAGCTTCGAAAGTTTGACTATCCTCAGGATC
Source organism: Bacteroidota bacterium (assembly GCA_042091495.1). Classification (GTDB taxonomy): domain Bacteria; phylum Bacteroidota; class Bacteroidia; order Flavobacteriales; family Flavobacteriaceae; genus JBELHJ01. The sequence goes on along the minus strand of JBELHJ010000008.1, from coordinate 39,002 downwards.
TAAGTTTAAATTACTCCCCCAAGGTCCAAATAATTGATCTAAAGTAGGAGCTATATATGCAGTACTGTATGATGAAATCAACTTGATGGTTTGACTTTTTGAAAGTAAAAAATTAAATGATGGATTAAAGCTATAAATTAGATTACTTCCATATTCAGAATGATTATTCAATCTTAAACCTGCATTGATATTTAGTCCAAATGGAGATTTATATACCGCATTGATATATGGATCTAAAATCTGAAAACTTTCATATCCCTCCTCATATTTTGATTTATTATTTGAAAGATTCAAACCAGCAATAACTGATAGTTTTTCAAAATCATAATTGGCATAAATATCAGAAAAAGAAGAGATCGATTCGTATGACGTATTACCAAAAGAATTTTCACTTAAACGCTCTGTTTCAGCATATGCATAATTCATTTTTACAAAGCCGTTATTGAATAAAAAATCGGCATGAATACCTGTTCTAAGTTGATCAGAGTAATATTTGTAATCCGATAAAAAATCTGAAGTATCATCAATTGATGTTGCTAAATTATCATCTTGAATAAAACCTTTAATAGATATTGAATTTTCAATTTTGTAACCTAATTCAAAACGTTTATTTAATAACGTAAATACATCAGATTCGTTATCAGATGCTAATGCTGAAACCCCATCTGAGTGTTGATGACCAAAATTTAGATTGTAAGAAAATTTGTTAAGTGTTCCATTTAAATTAATATGCTCTCTAAAGTCATTAATATTATTGTTTTGATTTGAAGCCGTTTGGTTTGTCCCTAAAGTAGAGTTCACATTCAAATTAATTTTATTTTTTTGAGCTGCTTTTAAATTAATATTGATTACAGCAGTTGATGCTCCAGATCCATAAAGTGTACTAGATGCTCCCCTTAGTATCTCTATAGATTCAATTTGTTCTGATTTTATAAATCTAAAATCAAATTCTCCATCTATAGCTGATGGATCTGAGACGACTGCACCATCAACCAAAACGACTACATCTTTACTTCTTCCTCCTCTTACTTTGTAACTTATATTTTGACCCGTTAGAGACTTACTTCCACTTAACTCAACACCTACAATTCTATCAATGATATTAGTTAAATTTAGTCCTTGCATTGCTTCGAGCTGTGTTTGTGTAATTTTTTTTACAATTTTACCAGAATACTGACTTGGAAGATTTGTTTTAGAGTCAGACAAAAACACTTCGTCTAACTGCTGTACTTTAAGCGAATCTATAACCGATTGCGCCTTTGTTTGTAGAGTTAATGCAAAAGCAATTACCCCAACAAAAATGGGTGTTGTTTTCATTAAAAAATGATTAAATCGAGAACTATTAATTAACCTTTATCCCGAAAGTTATACTTAATTATTTTTGAAAATGGCAGGTCTCCTGGCTTGCGTTGTAAATCTCACCTTCCCATTATTAATAACAGTGGTTTAAAGACAGAAATACACACTTAATTAAAGCTAAGCATACAGTTGCGGGAACAGCTCCAGATTTTCACTGGATTCCCTTTTAATTTGAATAACCAATAAAGTCATACAAAACCAAATTCTCTTCAAAAATAGAAATCTAAATGAAATTAAAGAGGGTATTACAGTAAATAGTTTAATTTTGGAAAAAATTAATAGATATGATATCAATTTTTAATAAAAGACAACTAATAATATTAGGAATGATGTTAGCAGCTATATTGGTTAGGCTTCTTCCTCACCCACCAAATGTTACGCCTGTTACAGCCATAGCGCTTTTCGGTGGTGCTTTTTTTAATGATAAAAGATTAGGACTAATACTACCTATAGTAGTAATGTTCATTTCAGATATTTTTATAGGTTTTTCTACCATATCACTTTTTGTTTATGCAGCTCTATTCTGTATAAGTATCTTAGGACAGTATTTTAAAAAGGTAAATTTTGGTTCAATCTTAGCAAGTAGCATAATATTTTTTATTGTTTCAAATTTTGGTGTATGGATCATTGGTTATCCCAAGACTTGGCATGGACTACTAGAGTGCTACACATTGGCTATACCTTTTTTTAGAAATGCAATTATTGGGGATTTTCTATTTTCATTTATAATGGCTTATTCTTTTTTAAGGGTTGAAAAACATTACTTAAAAACAATCTAAACCAATAATATTTTTAAAAACGCCTCATGGCGTTTTTTTTTAAATTGAATCAAATATTTTTATGGATCTAGGTTCTATTTTATTCATATCACTATCTGCAATCGTTTTTTTTTATTTGGGCTATCTTTTTAATCTTTTAAAAAACAAATCAAAAGTTGCTGTTTTTCTAGAGAGAATAAAAACTTTGGAGCGTCATTCTGAAGTTATTAAAAGTGATCTTCAAAATCGAGATAAAAATCAAGAAGAATTAAGAACCGACAAGGAAAATATTTCAATAAAATATACAAAGCTTCAAACTGAACATGAATTTTTAAAAGAAGAATTCAAAAAAAGACAAACAGTTTTAAATGAAGAACGAAACAAAATGTATAAGGATTTTGAAATTATGGCTAGTAAATTGCTTGAAGACAAAACCAAAAAATTCACTCTGCAAAACTCTGAAAATATAAAGAGTATACTAGACCCACTAGAAGAGAAAATTAAAACTTTTGAAAAAAAGGTAGAGGATACTCAAAAAGAAAATATTAGTATCCACTCTGCTTTAAAAGAGCAATTACATGGTTTAAAGGATTTAAATCAGCAAATGTCCTTAGAAACCAAGAATCTTACTAAAGCACTCAAGGGTGATAGTAAAGCGCAAGGTAATTGGGGAGAAGTAGTATTAGAGCGGGTTCTAGAGAAATCTGGATTAGAAAAAAATCGAGAATATTTTATTCAACAAAGTTTTACTAATGAAGATGGCAAAAGAGTATTACCTGACGTTGTGCTTCACCTTCCTGACAATAAAAAAATGATTGTTGACAGTAAAGTTTCAATTACTGATTACACTCAATACGTTAATTCTAATGATACAAAAGAACAAGAAGTTTTCCTCAAAAAACATGTCAAATCAATAAAAACACACATAGATCAGTTATCAGAAAAAAACTATCAAGACATTTATGATATTGAATCACCAGATTTTGTTTTGATGTTTATTCCCATTGAACCGGCATTCGCCATAGCTCTTAATTTAGAACCTAATCTTTACAATAAGGCATTTGAGCAAAATATTGTAATTGTTACTCCTTCTACCCTATTAGCAACTCTAAGAACTATAGATTCTATGTGGAATAATGAAAAGCATCAACAAAATGCCATTGAAATTGCTAGGCAAGCTGGCGCACTTTATGACAAGTTTGATAGTCTCGTTAAAGATTTGACAGGAATTGGTAAAAAAATAGATGCCGCAAAGAGCGATTACAGCTCTGCTATGAACAAATTAGTTGAAGGCTCTGGAAACCTAGTAAAACGTGTTGAAAACTTAAAAAAGATGGGGGCTAAAGCAAAAAAATCTCTTCCTGAATCAATCATTAAAAGAGCCCAAGAAAATGATGATTAGTTAGAGCGTAACATTTAAAACCTTCTTAATAAATTAAAACCAAAATACACATCACCATCTGTCCAATCACCAGTAGCATGAGTTAAAGCATAATTAGTATTCATTGGTTGTGCATTGCTAAACAATAATTGAAACACATGACCTCCTGTTTCAATATCAACACCAATACCCAAAGGGTTTACATAGAGAGATTCTGAAGATCTGTTTAAATGCCAGCCATAATCAAAATTTAAAGAAACCCGTTTAGAAACTTTATAACGACCGCCAAAACCTAGTGCATATTGCGTATTATCTTGCGAATTATAAAAAACTAAATTATCATGAAAAACAGTTGGCATTAGTTGAAAAGAGAAGTTTTTACTAAACTTTCTTGATATCAACAGTTGAAAAACATAACCCAGACGGTGATTGAATTGTAGATTATCATAATTTGCCTCTTCTAATGAACTATTAATGGTTACGGAGTTATATCCTACTAAGGTTATTGGGGCACCACCTTCCTTTTGACGAATCAATCGGTATTTTACAGCACCTTCGTATAATTTTTGATAAGAACTTCTAGATAGACTTACATTAAAAGCATCAGAAATACCATAGATAAAATTAATACGCGTAACGGCATTATCTAAACCAAAAAAATTATCAAATCCATTTGAAATACTACCAAATCTGTGAGATACAGAAAGTGTTAACTCATTTTTAGCAACTAGTTTAGTAGACTCTAGATTAACTATTTTTAGACTTTTAAATGCTGCATCCCCATAATTTTCAACCTTCAATGTATCTAACTCACTCAATAAATCATCTTGTCCAAATAGCACAGTGGTTGATAAGAAAAACACTATAGATAATAGTCTAAAATTCATTTTCTTAGTTTTTAACAAGTCGCTTAATTTGAGAATAAGTTGAAGTCTCTACTTTAATTATATAAAAACCTGAAGGCCATAAGTTAGTATTGATTACTTTAGACTTACTATTAATTTGATCCTCATAAACCAATTTACCCATAACATCAAATACATTTAGCTTAGCTAACTCAAGAGGTTTATTAAATTCAATTACAAAAATATCTGATGTAGGATTGGGTATGAGTTTAAAGTTGTTTAACGCTACTTTTTCATTACTTAAAGTTAATTGTGCTACAACACCTCCTTTATTTTGGTGTTTATTAAATGATAAACTAGAACCTAAAGCCCAAAGTATTGGAAGCGCTGTTTGATTAGTTGGAAAAATAAAGTCGTTTGAATCACCAGAATTGATTACCCTAGTAGCTATAACTCTTCTTTCGTTTGGATCATTTGGTAAGTCATCTGAAGAAACTAGTGTCCAGTCTGATGAAGAGTCTAAACTTGGTTTAGAATTAGATCCTGTCATATGCCTATCTTGAAGACCATTGCTATTGTAAACAATAACATCATCACCAGAATCTCCCATTGAACTTCCTAAACTAACTCCAGGAGCTACAGCTAGATATCTATCTTGAGGACCAGTCATTCTAAGTGTTACAAGATTATTGGTTTGATCTACATCAAATTGCACTGAAAAAGTACCTGCTAGGGTTACCTCGCCTGTTGACCAAACTTGAGAAAAAGAGTAAGAAGTAATTAAAAGAGCTACAAGTAGGGTTTTAAATTTCATGTTATTTAGATTTTGGTTAATAAATTTTGTAATTCCTTATCCTTATACATATTTGCATAATCAATAGGGGTTACTCCCCTATTGTCTTTAATCAGGGGGTTAGCCTTATATGAAACTAATAATTTTGTTAAGTTATAATTTTTATACATCACTGCATAATGTAAAGCTGTTGTTCCATTTTGATCAAAGCCATTAACATCGACATCAGATTGAAGAATACGCTCAGAAATTTCATAATAACCTTTTACAACTGCAGCCATTAGTGGAGTTCCATACAAAGAGTTGGTATTAGCTTCTGCTCCATGATTTAAAAGAAAATCAACAGCATCTGAATGACCATGATAAGTTGCTAAAACAAGTGGCGAGTAACCTTTATCGTTAGTAGTATTTATCAACTCAGGAGATTGTTTGTAAATATTTTTTAAAGCTTCCAAGTCTCCTGATCTGGAAATATCATAAATGTTTGTTTGTGAAAACATTGGTACCACAAAAAACAAAAAACAATATGAAACAAGTTTATTCATTAACAATACTACATTGGTCTAACTGAATTTCGCCAAGCAAGTCGTCATATCCAATACACCTACCTTTTACATAAATTACTTCATTAATTTTTGCATCCAATCCAGATAAGTCAAAAGTACAAAATATATTACCTTCAAGAATTAAACTTTTTGATAAAATTTGAGAAGGTTTTCCATGAACTATAATGGTCTTATTAAGAAATTTATTTGATGCAATATCCTGAGATGACATAAATTCTTGGGTTAAATTTTGAGCCGAGATATTAAAACTTGGCACCTCAGATTTAATATCTCTATGGGGTTGATTGGTATAAAAATATATGGCTATAATTGAAATTAAACCTAATGTGAAAATTATATATAATAGTTTTTTCATTGAGTTATACTACTTAAGTGAATTTGATTAAATTTAATAAACATTTTCAAATTCCTAAATGAATAAAAAAATCTTTTATCCTGTAATTATAAGTCTTTTTTTTAATTGTGAATCTGATAGTCTAGATGAAGCTAATAATTCACTTCCTGATCAGGATTTAATAGTATCTTACAATTCAGAAATTGCATCAATTATGTCCGTAAACTGTATTAGTTGTCATTCTAATCCTCCTGTAAATGGTGCTGGAATTCCACTTACAACTTTTACTGAAGTTAAAGAAGGTATTGATCTTGTTTTAAATAGAATTCAAAGAAAGCCGGGTGATCCCAAATTGATGCCCATTGGTGGAGCAAAACTTCCCCAAAATAAAATTAATTTAATTCAAAAATGGAAAGATGATGGTTTTAAAAATTAAATATTTTACTGTATTAATGCTTTTGATAATAAGTAAAAGCTTAAGTCAGAATAAATTTATTACAAGAAATGGTATCATTGAATTTGAGTCTCAAATTGAAACTTTTGAACCAATTAAAGCCAAACAAAATTCTGTTACCTCTGTATTTAATGCTGACACTGGTGAGATAGCTGTTTTAGCTTTAGTAAAAGGATTTCGATTTAAAAATGCACTTATGGAAGAGCATTTCAATGAAAATTATGTTGAAAGTGATACCTATCCAAAAACCACATTCAAAGGAAAAATACTGGACTTTGATATTAATTCTGATAAAACTAAGCACGTCATGAAAGGCACCATAAATTTTCATGGTGTAGATAAAACTTATGATAATATTCCTATTGATGTAATTATCGATAAAACAAAAATCAAATTAGAGGGTAAATTTGTGGCTCCAGTTAAAGATTTTGATATTAAAATCCCAAAAATTGTTAGCAAAAAAATAGCTACAGATATAAATGTAATTTTCGAGTTAATACTTCAAAAAAAATAATTCTATTGAAATTAAAATATTATTATAAGCAAAAAAGCACTCTAAATAGAGTGCTTTTTTTATGAATTATTTACTTAAGTACATTTTTCTTCTTGAATATAAATCATAGAATTCATCATCCTTTAGGCTATCTATAAATAAAATACTTTCGCCAGTACTCTTCATTTCTGGCCCTAATTTTTTGTTGACATTAGGAAATTTATTGAAAGAGAACACGGGTTGTTTAATTGCATAACCATCTAACTTTGGCTTGAAATCAAAATCGGTTACTTTATTATGACCAAGCATCACTTTTGTAGCATAATTTACATAAGGTTCTCCATATGCTTTTGCAATAAAAGGCACAGTTCTAGAAGCTCTTGGATTAGCTTCAATAATATACACAGTATCGTCTTTAACAGCAAATTGAATATTAATTAATCCAACAGTATTCAATGCTAATGCAATTTTCTTGGTATGATCCTTAATTTGTTGCATTACAAATTCACCGAGATTAAATGGTGGTAATGTAGCATTGCTGTCTCCTGAATGAATACCACAAGGCTCAATGTGTTCCATAATTCCAATTATGTATACATTTTCACCATCACATATTGCATCGGCCTCTGCTTCAATAGCTCCATCTAAATAGTGATCTAATAAAAGTTTGTTGTTAGGTATTTTTCTTAAAAGATCTACCACATGTTCCTCTAATTCTTGTTTATTAATAACAATTTTCATCCCTTGTCCACCCAAAACATATGATGGTCTAACTAATATTGGGAAATTAAGTTGGTCTGCAACAGCCAGAGCTTCATCTGCAGTTTCAGCAGTATCAAATTCTGGGAATGGAATGTTATTATCTTTCAATAAATTAGAAAAAGAACCACGATCCTCAGCTAAATCTAGAGCCTTGAAGCTTGTTCCAATAATTTTCACACCATAACGTTCAAGTTTTTCTGCTAATTTTAAGGCGGTTTGCCCTCCCAATTGCACAATAACGCCTTCTGGCTTTTCATGTTGAATAATATCGTATATGTGCTCCCAAAAAACGGGCTCAAAATATAATTTATCAGCAATATCAAAATCTGTTGAAACAGTTTCTGGATTACAGTTAATCATAATTGTCTCATAACCACATTCCGATGCTGCTAATACACCGTGAACACAACAATAATCAAATTCTATTCCTTGGCCTATACGATTTGGGCCAGAACCTAAAACTATGACCTTCTTTTTGTCCGAAACTTCACTTTCATTAACAGAGTCTTTAACTCCATTTTCTAACTCAACTTCATTTTCAAAAGTAGAATAGTAATATGGTGTTTGAGCTTTAAATTCAGCAGCACAAGTATCCACTAGTTTATAAACACGCTTTATATTCATATCAGCACGCTTTTTGTGGACTTCACTTTCAAGACATTTAAGCATATGCGCAAGCTGTCTATCTCCGTATCCCTTTTGCTTAGCAATGAGTAATAAATCTTTTGATATAGTGTCTATGTTATAACCAGAGATTTCTTTTTCAAGAATATAAAGTTCTTCATATTGCTTCAAGAACCACATATCTATTTTGGTTATTTCATGAATTCTACTCAAAGGAATACCCATTTGAATAGCATCATATATCACAAAAACACGATCCCAGCTAGCATAGGTGAGTTTCTCAATAATTTGGTTATAGTCTTTATAGCCTTTACCATCTGCTCCAAGGCCATTTCTCTTAATCTCAAGAGATTGTGTTGCTTTATGAAGTGCCTCTTGGAATGATCTACCAATTGACATAACTTCACCTACAGCTTTCATTTGTAGTCCTAATGTTCGATCAGAGCCTTCAAACTTATCGAAGTTCCATCTAGGTATTTTAACTACAACATAATCAAGAGTAGGCTCAAAAAGAGCTGAAGTACTTTTGGTAATTTGGTTAGACAATTCATCTAAATGATAACCTAATGCTAATTTAGCGGCAATTTTTGCAATTGGATAACCTGTAGCCTTACTGGCAAGTGCTGAGGATCTTGATACTCTTGGGTTTATCTCAATAGCAATTATATCTTCATTTTCATCTGGACTAACAGCAAATTGCACATTACAACCTCCTGCAAAATCTCCAATACTTCGCATCATATGTATGGCCATATCACGCATTTTCTGGAAAGTAGAATCAGATAAAGTCATCGCTGGAGCAAGCGTTATAGAATCACCAGTATGAATTCCCATGGGATCCATATTCTCAATGGTACAAATAATTACCACGTTGTCATTTTTATCACGTAGTAATTCCAATTCATATTCTTTCCAACCAATAAGTGCTTTATCAATCATCACCTCATGAATTGGAGATGCTTCTAGTCCCCTAGTTAAAAGCTCATCAAAATCTTCTTCTTTGTATACAAAAGACGCTCCTGCACCTCCAAGTGTGTATGATGCACGTATTACTAATGGAAATCCAAATTTTTGAGCAATTTCTTTCCCTTTTAGATAAGATGTGGCAGTTGCCTGTGGAGCCATACCAATACCAATCTTTGTCATTAACTCTCTAAACTTTTCTCTGTCCTCAGTAATATTTATAGCGTCAATATCAACTCCAATTAATCTCACATTAAAATCTTCCCAAATTCCTTTTTCATCGGCTTCAATACATAAATTTAAAGCAGTCTGACCTCCCATAGTTGGTAATACAGCATCAATTTGAGGATGCTCTTTGAGAATTTGAATTATTGACTTTGTTGTAAGAGGTTTTAAATATACATGATCAGCCATAGTAGGGTCAGTCATGATAGTTGCTGGATTAGAGTTGATTAGGATAGTCTCAACACCGTCCTCTTTTAATGATCTTAAGGCTTGTGTTCCAGAATAATCAAATTCACAAGCTTGTCCTATAATTATTGGTCCAGATCCAATAATGAGTACAGATTTAATGGAGTTGTCTTTAGGCATTAGTTTATAAATTTCTTCTAAAAGTAAATATAATAGTGTACAAAAAAAAGGTGTTACGAAATAGTAACACCTTTTATATATAATTAATGATAATAAACATTATTTCTTATGTCTGATTTCAGATGACACAGAAAGCTTTTTTCTTCCTTTAGCTCTTCTACGAGCAAGTACTTTTCTTCCATTAGCGGAAGCCATTCTTTCTCTAAAACCGTGTTTGTTTCTTCTCTTTCTTTTTGATGGTTGAAACGTTCTCTTACTCATGTCTTATATCTTTAAATCGTCTATATAATTCTAAAGTTTGTCTTAAGAAAAAAGAATTCTTAAAACTGCGGGCAAATATACGAAGAGTTTTTCTTATTGCAAGAAATTATTTTAAAAAATATATTGCTATTCAAATTTGAAAAAAAATTAAATCGCCAATATGTTTATATGTCACTAAATCATTTTAAATTTGCAACATATTTAAATTGAAAACTCCCATGTTTAACAAAATATTCAAACTAATTATTGCATTCCTTATCTTATGCGTTGCTGTATGGCAATTTACAGAGAATAACATAGGTAATGGAATCATGTACATTTTTATAGCATTAATTTTTATTTTCTTTTATTTTAGGAATGAATTTATTTTGTTGGCTTTCCTAAAACTCAGAAAACAAGATTTTCAAGGTGCCAAAAAGTGGTTGTCAAAAATCAAAAACCCTTCAAATGCGCTAATCAAAAAGCAAGAAGGTTATTACAACTATCTTCATGGTATAATGATTTCACAAAGTAATATGAATGATGCTGAAAGGTATTTTAAAAAAGCGATTAATTTAGGACTTTCTATGGATCATGACCTGGCCATGGCTAAATTAAACTTAGCTGGAATTGCTTTTAGCAAGAGAAGACCTCAAGAAGCAAAGAATTTACTAAGTGAAGCTCAAAAACTTGATAAAAGAAATATGTTGGCAGACCAAATTAAAATGATGAAAGCTAATATGAAAAGAAGTCAAGGCCCAACCCCTCATTTTGGAAACAGACAAATGAGAAAACGTTAAAATTCAAATATTATATCTAACACAAATTAGATTTTGATAATTTTTAAGTTTTCACGAAATTAGCATCGCCTAAATTAACCTACTGTGAAAAATTACCTACTACTATCAGTGCTACTGCTGTCTTTTGTATCATTTTCCCAAGATGAAGCTCTCAATTACTATGATACCGAAATTATTAAGCATCTCAAGAAATTTAATTCAAAAAATGAAATCGCAATCAAAGAAAACAATTCTGAAAGAGTTGAATATTTATTTGATTCGCTTTTCAATACATATCTCAAGGATACATATATCAGGAATGTAGAACTCAGGAATGCTAAAACTGGCAAAGTAAAACTTGATAAAATTAATAAACCTATATTGTTATTAACAAAATCAAGTTGGCATCCTATTGAAGAAGATGAACTTGAATTAATTAACAACTTAGCTACGCTTTACAGAGATAAAATAGCTGTAATTGTTTTGTATTGGACGGATCCTTTTACTGCAAAACGCTATGTTAAACACTTTAATAAGAACGTTACTGTGGCATATGTAGACGAAAGCAGAAACAAAGAAAATAATTTTATCAGAGCTTTTAAGCATTCTTTTGGAAGCCCTTCTTGTTTTTTAATTTCTCATACCAAACAACTAATTTCAATTAAACCTGAATATGATCCACACTATTTAGATACTCATCAAAACGAAATTATAGCAGAGTTTAATGAAGCTACAAAAGCACAAATGGAAAATATAAATTAGTTTTCAGGAATTTTGAAAATATATTTTTTCCTGCTAGCATTTTTTAAATGTCGCTCTCTCAACCACGGGTTGTGCCTTTTAAATGTCTTGTATGATATATTATAGGATTTAGCAAAACCTACAAGATCTGTTACAGCGGAATCAACAAGTACTTCTCTACACACCTCTAAACTATACAAATCAGAAGGCTCATAATTAAATCCGTAATCTTTAGGCGAATTCAAAATCTCCTTAATAGCAATAATTCTGAATAGGTATCTCGCTGTTTCCTCATTGAGAAGCAAATCGTAATAGTTGTCTGAATCCTGCTGATTTAGACGTTTTTCTAGACCTGTTTTCCCCATATTGTATGAAGCTGCTGCTAGCGTCCAGTTGCCAAATCGCTCTTTGGAATCTATCAAGAATTTACATGCAACTTGAGTTGCTTTTTCAATGTGATAGCGTTCATCAACATTTTCGTTTACTTCTAAACCGTTTTCTTTAGCTGTACTTTTCATTAATTGCCAAAATCCTCTCGCACCAGCTGGGGAAACCACATTCATAAAACCACTCTCTATCAAAGCCAAATATTTAAAATCATCTGGTACTCCATTAGATTTTAAAATTGGCTCAATAATTGGAAAAAATCTATTAGCTCTTTTCAAGAGTAACAATCCATTGGATTGCCAATACGTATTTACAAGTAATTCCCTATCTATACGTTCATAGACATCTGAATCTTCAAGAGGTACAGGTTCACCACAAAAGTCTAGATTTTGAGGAATTGTTAA
>JBELHJ010000008.1:25224-26428 GCA_042091495.1 Bacteroidota bacterium | reverse complement strand
TTTTCTGAAATAAACAAACATTTTTTTTGTAAATTTGCATGCCTTAAATAATTACCTAAGATTTTAAAATTGATACTATGATTGATGCAGCTGAATTAGTCGATAATGAATTTTTACGCCAGTTTGAGTTAAAAATTAATGACAATCTTGCCAAGATTGAATATTCTCATCAAGAAAGAAAAATATTTTTAACTAAGTTATTTGTTCCTGAAATTGACAATCAAGAAGATTTTACGGAAGAATTCCTTACGATTGTACTTGAATCTATTAAAGAAAGAAATATCAATGTGGTTCCTACTAGCCCTGTTATTGCAAAGTTTATTAGAAGGCATAGAAGGTATAAGGCTATGTTACCTGTAGGAATCAGAATTTAAATAAATTCAAATCTCACTAAGCCATCCTCATCTATTTTCAACAATTTAACATCGTGGATGGTATTGCACAAATCAGGATTCCAAGGTGTTTTAACCTTTACGTAATTTTCCGTGAAGCCTTGTATATATCCCGACTTGTTTTCATTTTCAAATAAAACGACTCTAATCGTATTTAGTTGACTTTCATAAAATGCCCTTCGCTTTTTAGCTGACAAACCTCTAAGCATTTTACTTCTTTTTTGTCTCTGTTTGAGTGATACAACATCTTTCATTTCTGCAGCTTCTGTATTATCACGCTCTGAATAAGTGAAAACATGTAAATAGGAGATCTCTAAAGCCGCTAAAAACTCATATGTTTCTAGGAAATGTTCATCAGTTTCTCCAGGAAAACCAACAATAACATCAACACCAATACAAGCATGTGGCATTTTAGATTTAATAACATTCACCCTGTCTTGATACAACTCTCTTAAGTACCTTCTTTTCATAAGTTTTAGAATTGTATTACTTCCACTTTGTAATGGAATGTGAAAATGAGGTACAAAAGCTCTTGATGAAGCTACTAAATCTATAGTTTCATTTTTAAGCAAATTAGGCTCTATTGAGGATATTCTAAGACGTTCAATACCATCTACTTGATCTAAAGATCTTACCAAGTCAAGAAATGTGTGCTCGTGACGTTTATTTCCAAATTCGCCTTTGCCATAATCACCTATATTAACACCAGTAAGAACAATTTCTTTTATATTTTGAGCGGAAATCTCCTTGGCATTATTAATGACGTTTTCCATGGTGTCACTTCTTGAAATACCCCTAGCTAAAGGTATTGT
>JBELHJ010000008.1:23173-25124 GCA_042091495.1 Bacteroidota bacterium | reverse complement strand
GCAACAAAAGCATTTGGATTTACTTTTTGAGCTTGTTTAACTATCGTTTTAAATCGCTTGTCAGCATTTTCAGTTACTGAGCAAGTATTAATTACATAGATATCTGCTTTATCAGAAAAGTCAACCCTATCAAATCCTTCGTTATCGAAATTTCTAGCTATTGTAGATGTTTCCGAAAAATTTAACTTACAACCTAATGTGTAAAATGCTACCTTTTTATTATTTGTCATTACTTATATAAAAGCGTGCAAAGATAAGCATAAGAATATTATAATAAAATCATGACATTGCGCCATACTCATAATAATCTATTAGACAATTCATTTATATTTACTACAATTTAATAATTGATTATCATGCCCAAACAAATACTAATTTTATCATTTATTTTTAGCTATTGTGCAAGTACTATTTCTCAAAATTTGCTCCCCAATAGTAATAGTATTGAATCCATTAAAGTAGTAACTTATAATTTGTTTTATGGACTTACTTTATCTCCTGGTAAATCAGGAGATCACTTACCTCAAGAAGAGAAATTCATCGATTGGATATTAATAGAAAATCCAGATATTATTGCTTATCAAGAATTAGGATCTACCTATGATAGCGAATCAGAATTATCGCAATTAGCTTCTAAAATCAATCACAATTTTGCTTATGTATGGGACCGTGGTTCAAAACAATCTATTGGCATTACATCTAAATGGGAAATGGAATTAGTTGATGGAGATAATACCTATGAAGGCCATGCAGTTTATAAAATAAAAAATGAACATTTCTATTTCATTATTACTCATCTAAGTTCAAGTAGTATAAATAATAGAAAAAACGAAACTGATTTAATACTTTCAAAATTTCGAAATTTCGTTAACAATAATAATCATGTAATAATATTAGGAGACTTTAATTCTAACACTGAAAATGATGCTATTTATCTTAATAATAATATTTCTGAACGTTTAAAAGAACGATTTGATAAAGGAAATAAATTTAACTCTGAGTTAAGTTGTACGTCAAATTCTGATATCACAACTTGTGATTGGGATTACTCAGTAATGCCTAAATATTTATCTTCTAATCTGGATATTATTGATTTGATTGATAATTATGCCAACAAAGAAGGGTATAAAGCAAATAAAATGTGGGGGACTTTTCCCAGTAAAGCTGTTGCTGCAGTTGCCACAAAAGCACAAAGGTCCAGACATCTTAGTAGAATTGATTATATTCTTAGCAATCAAACCCTTTCAAACTATACTAAAGACGCACGCATTGTTCACGGTTACACCAACAGTAACAATGAATACATCGAGATGGACAAAATCTCTGACCACTACCCTGTCTTAATTCAATTCACAACTGAAGAATTAGGTTATAAATCTTCAACATCTGATATTATTTACGATTCTGATTTTATTAGTCCCAAAAACATATTAAGTTCAAATTATCAAGCCACAGATTTAGTAACAGTATCTGATAATTATGGAAACGGTAATTTCTACAATCTCACAAAAGATAATGCAATAAAAATTGCTTCATTTAAATTAAGAGATGGAGGGATTAATGATGATGATGATGATTTCCCTACGATTCTTAATCACATTAACTTTGAAATTTCAAATTATCATGTTTTGGATAAAATTGCAATTTATCAAAATGACGTTGAACTGGATGAACGAAAAGTTAATCACCACAAAGTTTTTCCAGATTCTAAAATTGCATTTTCTAATCTAGGAATCATCGCTGAGGATAATCAAGAAATATCATTTGATATTTGGGTAACTTTTAATAATCCTATTAGTGAAAAAACCCAATTTAAAGTTGCAGTTGAGAATTGCATGTCTGACTTTAACGGCTCTCAGTTTAATTCCCCTGACGGAGGAAATGCAGAGTCCTCAACAAATGGAGATGATAATACTGTTTTAAGTGAAGGGTTAAATTTTAATTACAATAG
>JBELHJ010000008.1:6315-23073 GCA_042091495.1 Bacteroidota bacterium | reverse complement strand
TGTTCTGTTGTACCACATGAAATAGTAAATGCACCAACTTTAGACTTTAGAAAAAATCCAATTGGTACTGGCCCTTTTAAATTCAAACTTTGGAAGGAAAATATTAAACTCGTTTTAAGAAAAAATTATTTGTATTTCGAGACTGATGAAAATAATGTTAAACTCCCTTATCTTGAAGCCATTGCTATAACATTTATCCCTGACAAACAAAGTGAGTACTTAGAATTTATTCAGGGTAATATTGATTTTATCTCTGGTATAGAAGATTCATACAAAGACGATATTATAAACAAAAACGGAGAATTAAATAACAAGTATCTGGACAGGATTAAAATGCTTAAAACATCATATCTAAATACAGAGTACATAGCTTTTAATTTATCTGAAGAAAATTCAATCGCAAATTCAAAAGCTTTGAGAAAAGCAATAAATATTGGATTTGATAGATCTAAAATGATTAAATATTTGAGGAATGGTATTGGTGTAGCAGCTAATAATTGTTTTATTCCAAAAGGTCTTCCAGGTCACGATGATAGTCAGGAAATTATTTATGATCCTGTACTATCAAAAAAACTCATCAAAGGATTTAAAGATGAATCCGGTATTTTAAACCCTAAAATCAAACTTACAACAACTGCTAATTATTTGAGCTTTTGTGAATACATTCAAAGAGAGTTAAAAAATAATGGTTTGAATATAGATATTGAAGTCATTCCTGCAGCCGCTCTAAAAGAAGCTAAAGCAAACGGAAAATTAAGTATGTTTAGAGCTAGTTGGATTGCAGATTATCCAGATGCACAGAATTATTTATCTCTATTTTATAGTAAAAACTTCACGCCCTTCGGTCCAAATTACAGTTTCTTTAATAATCAAGAATTTGATAATTTATATCAACAAAGTTTTGGTGTTACAGGCATCAAAAAACGTATAAAACTTTATCAAAAAATGGACGCATTAATAAACACCGAAATACCGGTTATACCTTTATTTTATGACGAAGTAATCCGTTTCACTTCAATAAAAGTTAAGGGACTTGGGATAAATTCTATCAATCTATTAAATCTCAAAAGCGTAAAAAAATAGGTTAACCTATGATTTTCTGAAGTCTTCCGTTTGGTTAAATATAGTTGTCAAAATATATTCATCTTGTTCTGTAAACTCTACATTTCTTCTGGACATGACAATTTTTGCAACTTCAAATGCCTTAGATGTTAAATAAGTAGTAAACCCCTGAGAACCTCCCCAACTAAAACTTGGAACAAAATTTCTCGGGAAGCCACTTCCAAAAATATTTGCACAAACTCCAACAACAGTTCCAGTATTAAACATTGTGTTAATTGCACATTTAGAGTGATCTCCCATCATTAAACCACAAAACTGAAGACCCGTGGAAGCAAAACGACCAGACTCATAATCCCATAAACGAACTTCTGCATAATTATTCTTGAGATTAGAAGTATTTGTATCAGCTCCAAGGTTACACCATTCACCAATAACAGAGTTTCCTAAGAACCCATCATGGCCTTTGTTAGAGTATCCTGAAATAACTGAATTATTAACCTCTCCACCTACTTTACTAAAAGGTCCAACAGTTGTAGGGCCATAAATTTTAGTACCCAATTTTAAAATAGCACCCTCACATAATGCTAATGGTCCTCGAATAATTGAACCCTCCATTATTTCTGAATTTTTTCCAATATAAACAGGACCTTTCGAAGCATTAATTGTAACGAAATTTAAAGTAGCACCTTCTTCAATAAAAATTTGCTCTGGATTTACAACATTTACAGAATCCGGAATAGGCAAAGATTTTCTACCTTCAGTTATCTTTTCATAATCGCGTTGAAGTGCTATGCCGTTATTTGAAAAAATATCCCAAGTATTCTTAATAAGAATTGGTTCTTCATTCAAATTAATTTTATCGAATAACTCAAAATCGATAGTTTCAACATTTGACAAACTAAAAAAAGCAATAAGTTCCTCATTATAAAAAATAGCCTGATTATGCTTTAAGCTTTTAATTTGCTCAACCAAATCTTTGGAAGGTATCACTGAAGCATTAATCATGACATTATTCTCCAATTCAACCATTGGATATTTTTCAGATAAATAATCTTCTGTAACAGTAGTTGTTGTTGTTTTTAAAAACAACTCCCATTTTTCTCTAATAGTTAGAATTCCAATTCTAAGATCAGCTACCGGCTTTGTAAATGTAAAGGGCAACAAATTATCTCTGTAGGGCCCATCAAAAAGAATATAGTTCATTTGGACAATTCTATTTTATCAAAAATAAAAAAAGCCTTTCAGTACTGAAAGGCTTAGGTGTATATTTATCGTTAAGCTTATTTCTTAAACTTAGCGTATTTGTTTTTAAATTTATCGATACGACCAGCAGTATCAACTAACTTAGCCTTACCAGTGTAAAATGGATGAGAAGATCTTGAAATTTCTAATTTAACTAATGGATATTCAACACCTTCAACTTCGATTGTTTCATTAGTAACGGCAGTTGATTTGGTCAAAAACACATCATCATTAGACATGTCTTTAAATGCAACTAATCTATAATTTTCCGGATGTATTCCTTTTCTCATCTCTAAATTCTTTAAATATTCTAATTTCGAGGTGCAAATTTAAGTATAAATAATTAAAATGCAACAACAATCTAGAAAAATATTCTTTTATTTGATGTAACTTTTTTAAAGTTTTTAACACAAACTAAAGTAAATAATCATTTAATCTTATGGAAAATCAACTTAAAACTTTAACTACTAAAAACGGCACATATCTTGGGCTATTCTTAATTGCTTGTACAGTCATAGCGTACTCTGTTAATCTCGAACTATTCCTAAAACCCTGGTTTGGAATTGTTTTATTCTTTTTTGTACTCGGTTTTGGAATCTATTCTACTATGGGCTACAAAAAACAACTCAATGGATTTATATCCTTTAAACAAGGATTTTCATCTTTCATTCTTCCAATCATAATTGGGATGTTACTAAGTTCTGTTGTAAGTTTTCTATTGTTTAACTTTATCGATACTGAAGCTGCTACTTTTTTGAAAGAAAAAACTATAGAGATGACAGTTAATATGATGGAAGGTTTTGGTGCACCTGAAGCATCCATCAATGAAGCTGTGACTAAGTTAGAAAATCAAAACCAATTTGGTATTGCAGGTATATTAAAATCACTAGCTTTTCAAATTGTTTTTTATGCAGTTGTTGGATTAATTGTAGCTTTGTCTTTCAAAAAGAAAGATCCTAATCTTGAATAATATCACAGACATAACTGTTGTTATACCTCTACTAAATGAGCAAGACTCATTAAAAGAACTCCATGATTGGATTGCAAACACCATGCAATCCAATTCTTTTTCTTATGAAATTATTTTTATTGATGATGGAAGTACTGATAATTCCTGGAAAGTAATAAAATCAATTTCAAAAACAAACCATTGTATTAAAGGCATTCGATTTCAAAGAAATTTTGGAAAATCACAGGCCCTTCATGCCGGTTTTAAAGAGGCCTTGGGTGAAATTGTTATCACTATGGATGCTGATTTACAGGATAATCCTGAAGAAATTCCTGAGTTATATAAAATGATTAAAACTGAAGGTTACGATATAGTTTCTGGTTGGAAAAAGAAACGATTCGATGATTTATTCACAAAAAATCTCCCTTCAAAACTTTTCAATTGGGCAGCTAGAAAAACTTCCGGGTTAAAACTTAATGACTTTAATTGTGGACTTAAAGCATACAAAAAAGAGGTAGTTAAAGCCATTAATGTTAATGGTGAAATGCATCGTTATATTCCCGTATTAGCAAAAAATGCTGGATTTACTAAAATTGGAGAAAAAATTGTCAAGCATCAAGCAAGAAAATATGGCCAAACAAAATTTGGGACTGACCGATTTGTTAAAGGTTTTTTAGATCTTATAACCATATGGTTTGTTTCAAGATTTGGAAAACGTCCTATGCACCTTTTTGGTGCGTTAGGTGTAATTATGCTAGTCATTGGGTTTACATTTTCTTTATACTTGGGAATTGACAAAATCTTTTTTAATCCCAGGGGGAGACTAATTACTGAACGTCCCCATTTTTATATTGCTTTAACTACAATGGTTATTGGTTCGCAGTTTTTTATTGCAGGGTTTTTAGGTGAAATGATTTTAAGAACTCGAAAAAATAAAAACCGTTATATAATCAAAGATAAAATTTAGTCTTTGCATCATCTTTTAATACAAGTAATTATTACTTTTGTTGCATCTAAACACATTTATAACTCATATTTAAATTCCAAATGAATTCTGAAATTAAATCTAAAGTAGCGCAATGGAAATCTGCTACATTCGATTCACATACAAAACAAAAAATAGAAAAACTTGAAATAGAAGACCCCATTCAGCTTGAAGAAAGTTTCTATAAAAATCTAGAGTTTGGAACAGGTGGTATGCGAGGTATAATGGGAGTTGGTACTAATCGTATCAATAAATACACGTTAGGAAAAAACACACAAGGTTTGAGTTCGTATTTAATAAATACTTTCCCAAATGAACAAGTAAAAGTTGCTATTGCTTATGACTGTAGACATAATAGTAAAACCTTAGCTAAGGTTGTAGCTGATGTTTTTTCTGCAAATAATATTAAAGTTTATCTTTTTGAAGATTTAAGACCTACACCAGAATTATCTTTTGCGGTAAAACATTTGGGTTGTCACTGTGGAATTGTTTTAACAGCTTCTCACAACCCTCCAGAATATAATGGTTATAAAGTTTACTGGCAAGATGGTGGTCAACTAGTACCCCCACAAGACAATGAAATTATAAATGAAATTAACAAGGTTGAATATAAAAATATTTGTTTTGAGGCTAAATATGAGTTAATTGAATACATTGGAAAAGATATAGACGATGCTTTCACCACAGCAGCAGTTAAAAATGGAAGCTTTAATAAAAATAAAGAGGCCAAAGAAAATGTAAATATTGTTTTTACGTCCTTACATGGGACATCAATAACTAGTCTTCCTCAAACACTTGAAAAAGCAGGATTTAAAAATGTAGCTATTGTAGAAGAACAAAAAATTCCAGATGGTGACTTCCCTACAGTAGAATCTCCAAACCCTGAAGAACCAGCCGCTTTAAAAATGGCTTTAGAGCTTGCCGAAAAAACACATGGCGATATTGTTATTGGTACAGACCCTGATAGTGACCGTGTTGGAATTGCTGTTAGAGACACTAACAATAAACTAGTGTTATTAAATGGCAATCAATCTATGATTGTTATGACCAACTATTTATTAAAAAAATGGCAGACAAATAATAAAATTAATGGTAATCAATTTGTTGGATCTACAATAGTATCTACCCCAATGATGCCAGTTTTAGCAAATGCTTATGGTGTTGATTGCAAGATTGGTCTTACTGGATTTAAATGGATTGCTAAAATGGTTCTTGATCATCCAGAATTAGAATTTATAGGTGGTGGTGAAGAAAGTTTTGGTTATATGGTTGGTGATTTTGTAAGAGATAAAGATGCCATTACTTCAGCGCTTTTAGCTTGTGAAATTGTGGCAGAAGCTAAAGCTAACAACAGCTCATTTTATAATGAATTATTAAAACTATATGTTGAGCATGGTTTCTATAAAGAACGTTTAATCTCAATCACTAAAAAGGGTATTGAGGGCGAACAAGAAATAAGACAAATGATGATTGATGCTAGAGAGACACCTTTTGAAACTTTAGGAGGGTCTAAAGTTGTTTCTATTGAAGATTATCAGTCTTCTGAATCAAATGATCTTATAGCTGGACATAAATCAGTAATTGATATCCCAAAATCCAATGTGCTTATTTATTATACTGAAGATGGTTCTAAAATAGCATTGAGACCTAGTGGAACAGAACCAAAAATTAAATTTTATATTAGTGTAAATGCTACTCTTGACAACATCAATAATGTAGAACAAGTGGAACAAGTACTTGAAAATAAGATTGATGATATCTTGAAAGACATGAAACTTATTTGATGGAATACTTAAAAAAACTTTCAGTATTTATTCTTGATTTTAAAAAGTATGGTATACTAAATATTATCAGCAATATTTTTTATGCCATATTTAGCACACTTGCAATGGTGTCATTAATGCCTATGATTAATGTGCTTTTTGGTGAGTCACCGAGAGTGACTCAAGAGCCTTCACTTGAGGAGTTAGGGGGAAATTATAAAGTTTATTTTAGTGATTACATTAATTATTTAATTACAAAAACTACAATTGATCAAGGCGCAGAGAAAGCATTATTATATTTGATTATAACTATCATTTCTATGTTCTTACTCAAGAACCTTTTTAGTTATCTTGGGCTATATTTTATTACATTTTTAAAAAACGGCGTCCTCAAGAATTTGAGAAATGCCATTTATAGTAAAATAGTTACCTTACCTGTATCTTATTATTCTGAAAAGAAAAAAGGAGACATTTTATCGAGAATATCCGATGATGTTAACCAGGTTCAAAATTCTTTATTAGCTATACTGGAATTAATAATTAAGGAGCCACTTCAGATACTTTTTGCTATCATCACTATGTTCTTGATATCCGTAAAGCTTACAGTTTTTGTGTTTTTATTTATCCCAATTGCAGGAGCTATTATTTCTCGTATTGGAAAATCTCTAAAGAAAAATTCAGATAGAGTTCAAAGAGAACAAGGTGTGTTTTTATCTACTTTAGAGGAAACACTTGGCGGACTAAAAATCATTAAAAGTTTTAACGCTGAGAAAAGATTTAATTCAAAATTTAATGACTCTACGGAACGATTTTATCAATTTGCTAACACTTTGCATAACAGACAAAATCTTGCAGGTCCTACCAGTGAGTTTCTAGGAATTGCAACCATAGCAGGTTTGTTATGGTACGGTGGGTCTATGGTACTTATTGAACAAACACTTACTGGAGGTGCCTTTATAACTTTCATGGCATTATCATATCAAATCTTAACACCAGCAAAAGCAATTTCTAAGGCTACTTATCGTGTCAGAACTGGAAATGCCTCAGCGCAACGCATATTAGAAATTATAGATGAAGAATCGCCTTTAGAGGATCACAAAAAATCTATTAATAAGAATGATTTTAATTCATCCATTGAACTTAAAAATATTGATTTTAAATATGAGGATGATTACGTATTATCCGATTTTAATTTAACAATTCCAAAAGGTGCTAATGTAGCTTTAGTTGGACAATCTGGTAGTGGGAAATCTACCATAGCAAATTTAATTTCAAGATTTTATGATGTCAATAATGGAAGTATTCTAATTGATAGTGTTGATATTAAGAACATTAAGAAACAATCATTAAGAAAATTGATAGGTCTTGTTACACAAGATTCTATTCTATTCAATGACAGTATAAGAAACAATGTTGCTATTTCAGATAATGCTATTTCTGACGAAGAAATTATTGAAGCTCTAAAAGTTGCTAATGCTTGGGGATTTGTCTCAAAATTACCTGATGGTATACATACAAATGTTGGAGATTCTGGTAATAAGCTTTCTGGAGGACAGAAACAGCGTATAAGTATTGCTAGGGCTGTACTTAAAAATCCACCTATAATGGTTTTGGATGAAGCCACATCTGCTCTAGACACTGAAAGTGAGCATTTAGTTCAAAAGGCATTGGAAAATATGATGAAAAATAGAACATCTATTGTAATTGCACACCGTCTTTCAACTATTCAAAATGCTGATACAATAATTGTAATGCAACAAGGACAAATTATTGAAAAAGGAAGTCACGAAGACTTAATAGAAAAAAAAGGAGCATACAATTCGCTTATTAATATGCAAAGTTTAAATAGCTAATTAAACTTTTTTTTAAATTAAGAGTCCAAACAAAAATCATATTTGTGGATTCTGAGCTTCAATTAATTAAACAACTTCAAAATTCTAATACCAAATCTAAAGCCTTTAATACACTCGTTGAATTATATAAAGAACGTTTGTATTGGCATATAAGACATATTGTTAAGTCTCACGATGATTCTGATGATGTTCTTCAAAACACATTTGTTAAAGTATTTCGTAATATCAATAAATTTAAAGGAGAGAGTAAATTATATTCTTGGATGTATAGAATTGCGACCAATGAAGCTTTAAGTTTTTTGAATAAAAAAAATAAATTCAAATTCATTTCCTCTGAAGAATACAAAGAATTCATGTTAAATAAATTAACCGAGGATATTTATTTTGATGGAGAATCCATTCATTTAAACCTTCAAAAAGCCATTTTAGAATTACCTGATAAACAACAATTAGTTTTCAATATGAAGTATTTTCAAGAAATGAAATATAAAGAGATCTCAGAAATTTTAGAAACTACTGAAGGAGCTTTAAAGGCGTCCTACCATCACGCCGTTAAAAAAATTGAAACTTTCATGAAACAGAAATTAAACCATTAAAAACTTTTATAATCTAAGAGTTATGATGAAAAATAAAAACAGCCACTTAAAACATGGTTTTAAAATACCTTCTGATTATTTTGAGGAATTCAAAATGAAAACTTCATTGCATAAAAAATTAAATGGCTTTGAAATTCCTAACGGGTATATAGAAAACTTTAAAGTGTCTACTCCTGTCGATAATAAAAGATTGACAAGAGTTTTTAAACTTTTTAATAAATCTAAAACCGTTTATCCTATTACTATAGCAGCATCATTAGTTTTAATGTTTAGTATTTTTATTAATCAAAAGGAATCTAATTCACTTGAGAATTATGAAATAGCTGTCTTGGAAGACTATCTTTTAGAAGAATCCGTTTATAATAATAACATCTCAGCCCTTATAGATGATTCATTTGACATAAATTCCATCGAAATAGATAATACTATTTTAAATGATAACGAGGCTGAAAATTATCTACTATACGAAATTGAAGTTGAAGAAATAATATTAAATTAAAATGAAGAATTATTACGTACTAATTATCTGCTTTCTATGCACAATACTAGTTCAGGCACAAAGGCCAGATAAAAGAGCAGAACTTAATGCACTTAAGGTTGGGTATTTAACCAAACAATTAGAATTAACAACTAGTGAGGCTGAGGTCTTTTGGCCGGTTTATAATGAGTTTGATAAAAAGATGTTTGAACTACGTCAAAAAAAGATTTTAAAAAGTAGAAATATTAATATTGAGAATCTTACTGATGAAGACGCACTTGAATTAATAGAATCTTTGAAAGAATCTGAAAAGAATAAATTTAAGTATGAAAGCCAACTGATTGATGATTTGATGAAAATTTTACCACCAAAAAAAATTATACTACTTAAAAAATCTGAAATAGAATTTGGAAAGCGGGTTTTAGAACAATATAAACAAAAAAGAAGGGGTATGCGGATGCCTCCCAAAAATTAATTATTTGAAAATCAGCTTTGAAATTTTGTGTTTTCCTGCTGCGTAAGCGGCGTTATAATTAATAAATCTAATGGTGTAATACGAAGAATCACTTAAGTGGCTCCAGCTAAGTCCATAATCATTAGATATATCAATACCTTTAAAACCAACAGCTACAAGTTGTTTTCCTTGAGACCCTGGAATAAATTGAACACAACTTCTATAACCTGGACCATTTGATTCTCCTATAACTTTCCATGACTTACCGCCATCTATGGTTTTAATTTTGTTTTTGAAATTATCCAAAGGCTTTGTATAATCACCTCCAATTGCATATCCTAAAGTATCATTATAAAAATCTATAGAATAAATTCCAGTAGTTTCTTGACCCTGAATAATTGGTGTTTTATAAGATTTCCAACTGTGTCCTTTATCATTTGAAAAATACACATTACTATGTATTCCGCCTGTAGCTATCCAACACTTGTTTCCTTGTATTGAAATGTTTGTATTGCTAGCTGCAAATGCAGCTTCACCTTTTTTAACTTTTGGTAAATCACTACAAGGTAATTTCGTCCAATTATTTCCACCGTCTCTAGTTATTACAATACTCAAACAATCACCAACTGGATCACCCATAGCTATGCCCTCAGTCTCATTCCAGAAAGACATGGAGTCATAAAAAACAGAACTCCCATATTCTTTGTAAACCACTCTGCCATTTTTAAAAATTAATGCCGGATTCCCTATTGATAATGAATAAATTGAATCATTAACTACTGATAGTGATCTGAAATTTGGAAATAAAACAGAATCCGCCTTAGATTCATATTGTTTGATATCAATAAAGTTATCCATTATAGTAATGATTTTTCCATCATAATTTGCAGCTACAACCTTATTAGAGTTCACTTCTAAAGCCCTTATATTTAAAATTGAATCAAAAAAAAGAACATCTTCATGAACAGATGAAAAAGCTATATTTTCATTTTTATTACAGGAAAAACTAAAAACAATTAATGATAATAGGAAGTAAAAATTAAACCTCATAAGTACTATATAAATATTAACTTTATAAATATAAAAAAATGAATTTCTATTCAATTAAATTAATATAAGGTTTATTAAAAATTTCAAGTAGTTCTATAAATTAAAAAGTTAATAATTAGTAATATCTTTGCATCCTCTTAAAAATAAATAATGCGATTACACAAAAACTTATGCTTTGCAGTTATAGACGGCTTGAACTCAATATTTAACGATGAGGAATATGCAGATAAAGTCATTCAAAAGTTATTAAAGAGAGATAAACGTTGGGGAAGCAGAGATAGAGCTTTTGTTGCAGAAACAACCTATGACATAGTAAGGTGGAAAAGACTTTACGCTGAAATAGCTAATGTCAAAGCGCCTTATGACAGAGATAACTTATGGCGTTTATTTGCAGTTTGGGCTACTTTAAAAGGCATCAAATTACCAGATTGGAAATACTTTGTAGGTACTCCAACAAGAAAAATTAAAGGTAGATTCGATGAATTATCAAAATCTAGAGTATTTAGAGAATCTGTTCCTGACTGGATAGATGCAATTGGAGTCAAAGAATTAGGAGAAAATGTTTGGACCAAAGAATTAGCAGTTCAAAATAAGCAAGCAGATGTTGTACTTAGAGTAAATACTTTGAAAACTAATAAATCCCAACTAATTCATGATCTTCATGATGAACATATTGAAGCTGAAGCTATAAATGGATATCCTGATGCTTTGAAACTCATAGAAAGAGCAAATGTTTTTAAAACAGAAGTTTTCAAAAAAGGGGCTTTTGAAGTTCAAGATGCATCCTCTCAATTAGTTGCTGAGTTTTTAGATGTTAAACCAGGAATGAAAGTTGTAGACACCTGTGCAGGTGCTGGAGGAAAAACATTACACATTGCGGCAATCATGGAAAACAAGGGTCAAATTGTAGCTATGGATATCTATGAGAGTAAACTAAAAAAACTCAAAATTAGAGCAAAAAGAAATGGAGTTCATAATATTGATCTCAAAGTTTTGGACTCAACCAAACCTATTAAAAAACTTTATGAAAAAGCAGATAGAGTTTTAATAGATGCGCCTTGCTCTGGTCTGGGTGTATTAAGAAGGAACCCTGATTCTAAATGGAAACTAAAACAAGAATTTATAAAGGACATAAAAAAAGTACAAGAAGAAGTCCTACAAAAATATGCCTCTATGGTTAAACCTGGTGGAAAATTAGTCTATGCTACCTGCTCTATTTTACCATCTGAAAACGAAAAACAAATTGAAATATTTTTAAAATCTGAATCAGGACAAAAATTTAAATTAGTTAAAGATCAGTCTATCTTAGCACATAAATCTGGATATGATGGCTTTTACATGGCACTGCTCGAAAAAAACAAATAACCTACACATGAAAAAAAGTTTAATTTTTATATTATTTGTGAATTTATCATTCTCGCAAATCCCACAAGACTATTACAATACTGCTGTAGGTTCAGGCTATGCTTTAAAGTCTCAACTTGCTAATATTATTTCAAGCGGTCATGAAGACCAAGGTTATGATCTTCTGTACACGGCTTATGAAACCACGCATACAGATAATATAAGTGTCAATGGATTTGAAAATGATGGTACCGTTTTAGACTTTTATTCTGAAAACCCTAATGGTCAAGACCCCTACAATTACAATCATGGTCAAAGACAATGTGGAAATTATTCAGATGAAGACTTCTGCTACAATAGAGAGCACATAATTCCTCAATCTGTATACAACAAAGCTTATCCTATGCGAAGTGATGTGCATCACGTAATTCCAACAGATGGCTATGTTAATAACAGAAGAGGTAGTTACCCTTTTGGAGAAGTAAGTCCATCTAATTACGATTGGAAATCTCAAAACAATTCAAGGTTAGGACCTAATACATTTGGGAACTATAGTGGTATCGTTTTTGAACCTATAGACGAGTTTAAAGGTGATATTGCCAGAGCACTGTTATATTTTGCTGTACGATATGAAAATCAAATTGCATCCTGGGAGCATCCCATGTTTAATGGAACTAGTAACCAAGTTTTTTCAGATTGGTTTTTAGAATTAATTCTTGACTGGCATTATAATGTAGATCCCGTAGATTCAAGAGAATTAGCTAGAAATCAAGCAGCTTATAATTTTCAAGGAAATGCCAACCCTTTTGTAGACCATCCTGAATATGCTAACATGATATGGAACCCAGCTTCTGATGTAACACCACCTTCAATTCCTGAAAATGTATATCTAAATAATGTTACTTCTTCTTCAATAACTATTAATTGGGATCCTTCCTCAGATAATATTGGAGTATCATCCTATGAAGTTTATAATAACAATACCCTTATTAATGAAACTTCATCAACTTCTTATATTGCATTTAATCTCGAATCATCAAGTCAATATTGTTTTAAAATAAAAGCAAAAGATGCCGCAGCTAATACCTCAGAATTCAGTAATGATGTATGCGAAAATACTCTAGATTCCGGAGGTAATCCTGATGATTGTATGAATGAATCATTCAACAATTTAGAATCTGGTAGTAGTAGTTATTCAAACAGAATATGGACTGGTGATTTAGGTGGTGAATGGAATGCTTCAGATGCTCGAACTGATCAATCATTAAATGGAAATGCAATAACCATTAGAAATGGTTCATTAGAAGCACCAACTGGAGATAATGGTATTTCAAACTTTAACGTTTCAACCAAAAGAGTTTTTAGCGGTGGTATTGGAACCTTTGATTTATACATCAATGATATTTTCATAAATACCATCCCATATTCAACAGATGAGCAAATTGTAACTATTAGTAATATAAATATAGAAGGAAGTGTAAGTCTCGAAATAAAAAATAATTCCGACTCAGGGAATCGGGTTATATTTGATAATCTAAACTGGTCTTGTTATGAACCACTCGGCTCCGAAAATAATCTTGAAGATATCAGTATTTATCCAAATCCCGTAAAAGAAAATATTTTATACATCAACGGGATTACTAATACAAAAATTGAATTTTTTGACACTAAAGGAACTCTAGTTCTTGAATCATATATGGATAAAAAAAATAAAAAAATAAATACTGCACATTTAAATAAAGGCGTTTATTTTTTAAAAATTAAGAATACTACAAACTCTAAATCAATAAAACTTATAATTGATTAATTATTATGTTCATTATCCTGATGTTAATAAAATGAAAATAAGTTCCTGTTATTTAAACTATTTAGAGCCTATTTATTAGTGTAAAAACAATTAAATTTGCCCTTGTAAATAACAACACAACCTCAACATGATTCATTTTTTTGGCAATACAGATCGTATTGTTTTTGCAGTTCAGTCTCAAGAAACTATTAGCACAGAGGATATTAAAAAATTAGAATGGCTTTTTGGTGGATTAGATAAATTAACTGAAAATAAAATCTCTTCATCTTTTATTGGTCCAAGAGCAGCAATGATTACTCCGTGGAGTACAAATGCTGTTGAGATTACACAAAATATGGGTATCAATGGAATTATTCGAATTGAGGAATTCAAAGCTTGTGACAGCAATTTTTCGGATTATGACCCCATGATTTTTGAAAAATTCATAGGACTAGACCAAAGCAGTTTTACAGTTGATATTAAACCTGAACCCATAATAGAAATTACTGATATTGCTGCCTACAACAAGAAAGAAGGATTAGCATTAAGTGATGAAGAAATTGAGTACCTAAATAGTGTATCAAATAAAATTGGAAGACCACTAACAGATTCTGAAGTTTTTGGTTTTTCTCAGGTGAATTCTGAACATTGTAGACATAAAATTTTTAATGGAACTTTTGTAATTGATGGTGAAGAAAAACCAAGTTCTCTTTTTAAACTCATAAAGGAGACTTCTAAAGAAAACCCTAATGATATTGTATCAGCTTACAAAGACAATGTTGCATTTTTAAAAGGACCTGTTGTTGAACAATTTGCTCCTAAAAGAGGAGACATACCAGATTATTATAAAACTTCCAACTTTGAATCTGTAATTTCACTAAAAGCTGAGACTCATAATTTTCCTACAACGGTTGAACCTTTTAACGGAGCTGCTACAGGTTCTGGAGGCGAAATTAGAGACCGTCTTGCAGGTGGTAAGGGATCAATTCCTCTTGCAGGTACTGCAGTTTATATGACTTCTTACTCCAGATTAGAGGAAAATAGGCCTTGGGAACAAAAAATGGATGAAAGAGCTTGGTTATACCAAACTCCAATGGATATTTTAATCAAAGCTTCTAATGGGGCATCAGATTTTGGTAACAAATTTGGACAGCCTTTAATTACTGGTTCTATTTTGACTTTCGAACATGAAGAGGACGCCAGGAAATTAGGGTTTGATAAAGTAATTATGCAAGCTGGTGGGATTGGTTATGGAAAAGCGGATCAAGCCAAAAAAGATACACCTAAAAATGGTGATAAAATTGTTATTCTAGGAGGAGATAATTACAGAATTGGTATGGGTGGTGCAGCTGTTTCTTCTGCAGATACCGGAGAATTCGCCTCAGGTATTGAACTTAACGCTGTACAAAGATCAAACCCCGAAATGCAAAAAAGAGCAGCTAACGCTGTCAGAGCTATGGTTGAAAGTGACCATAATTCTATTGTATCTATTCATGACCACGGAGCAGGTGGTCATTTAAACTGTTTATCTGAACTGGTTGAAGAAACTGGAGGAAATATAGATCTCGATAAATTACCCGTTGGTGACCCAACACTTTCCGATAAAGAAATTATTGGAAACGAATCTCAAGAACGCATGGGATTGGTTATTAGTGATAATGATATTGATGTTTTAAAAAGAATTGCAGACAGAGAAAGAGCTCCAATGTACGACGTTGGAGAAGTTACTAATGATAATAGATTTACATTTAAATCAAAATCTAATGGAAATACACCAATGGATTTGGATTTAGAGGATATGTTTGGAAGCTCTCCAAAGACCTACATGCATGACAAATCTATAAATAGAAATTACAGTGATTTAAATTACAAATCAGATTTGTTTTTAGATTATTTGGAACAAGTTCTTCAACTCGAATCGGTAGCTTGTAAAGATTGGTTAACCAATAAAGTTGATCGATGTGTAGGGGGTAAAGTAGCTAAACAACAATGTACAGGACCATTGCAATTGCCTTTAAACAATTGTGGTGTCATGGCACTTGACTTTAAAGGTAAAGAAGGAATTGCTACCTCTATTGGTCACTCCCCTATCTCTGGATTAATTGATCCAGGAGCTGGGAGCAGAAATAGTATTGCGGAGTCATTAACCAATATTATTTGGGCACCAATTAAAAATAATATTAAAGGCATTTCACTTTCTGCTAACTGGATGTGGCCATGTAAAAATGAAGGAGAAGATGCACGTTTATACGAGGCAGTAGAAGCCGTTTCTGACTTTGCTATTCAATTAGGGTTAAATATCCCAACAGGGAAAGATTCATTATCAATGAAACAAAAATATCCTAATGAGGATGTGATTTCACCTGGTACAGTTATTATATCTGCAGCAGGAAATTGTACAGATATTACCAAAGTTGTTGAACCTACCTTAAATAAAAATGCACAATCCATATATTACCTTAACTTATCTAGTGATGAGCATAAACTTGGAGGAAGTGCGTTTGCTCAAATATTAAATAAAGTTGGCACAAACGCACCTGATGTTAAAAACCCAGAATATTTCAAAAATGCTTTTAACACAATACAAAATCTTGTTAATCAAGATTTAATTGCTGCTGGCCATGATATAGCCTCAGGAGGTTTGATTACTACCCTACTTGAAATGTGTTTTGCAGATGTTAATTTAGGAGCAGAAATCGATTTGGGTGCTATTAATCAAAAAGATTCTATAAAACTCTTATTTTCTGAAAATTCAGGAGTTGTTATTCAAGCATTTAATGATGACGAAATTGAAAAACAACTTAGTCAAGCCGGTATTAACTTTTTTAAAATTGGAAAAGCTAATTTAAGTGATAACCTAAATATCATTAATCAAAACGACGTTTTCAATTTAACAGTATCTAAGCAACGAGATGTTTGGTATAAAACATCCTTTTTACTAGATCAAAAACAAACTGCTAAAAATCTTGCTAAAACACGATTTGATAATTATAAAGAACAACCTCTAAAATTTGTTTTTCCAAACAACTTTAGTGGTGTAAAACCAAATACAGAATTAAATTCAAGACCAAAAGCTGCTATAATTAGAGAGAAAGGTAGTAATTCTGAAAGAGAAATGGCTAACGCTATGTTCCTAGCTGGTTTTGATGTTAAGGATGTCCATATGACTGATCTTATTTCAGGAAGAGAAACTTTA
>JBELHJ010000008.1:0-6215 GCA_042091495.1 Bacteroidota bacterium | reverse complement strand
TTTTGATGTTAAGGATGTCCATATGACTGATCTTATTTCAGGAAGAGAAACTTTAAATGATATTCAATTTATAGGAGCTGTTGGAGGATTTAGTAACTCTGATGTATTGGGATCTGCAAAAGGTTGGGCTGGTGCTTTCAAATACAATGAAAAAGCTAATCAAACGCTTAAACGTTTTTTCTCCAGAGAAGATACGTTATCTGTCGGTATTTGCAATGGATGTCAATTATTTATGGAACTGGATTTAATTAATCCTGAACATGAGCGCCACGGTAAAATGATCTACAATAATTCTAAAAAACATGAAAGTAGTTTCACATCGGTTACTGTTCAAAAAAATAATTCTGTAATGTTATCCTCACTTGAGGGCAGTACTTTAGGTGTTTGGATATCTCATGGTGAAGGAAAATTTAATTTACCTCATAATGAAGAAGATTATAATATTGTTGCTAGGTACGGATATGACTCATATCCAGCTAACCCAAATGGTTCTGATTTTAATACCGCCATGTTATGTGATGTAACAGGAAGACATTTAGTAACAATGCCACACATAGAGCGATCTATTTTCCCTTGGAATTGGGCTAACTATCCTATTAAAACTAATCATAAAGTCACCCCTTGGATTGAAGCATTTATTAATGCTAGGCTCTGGATAGAGAAAAAAAGCATGTGATAAAAAACTTTAACTTTTAAAAGGAATTTAAATTTTAGGTTCCTTTTTTTATATATCCGTAGTTTTTTGCTTTTATTTTATATATTTAGCAAAATCTATTAAATTATAAGTACTACCTACACTATGACCAACATAACAAGACTTTTTGATTTCGCATATTATCAACTTGATACTTTTGATCTTGATCGAGCTTTTGCAACAAAAGTTGATGGAGCATGGGAATTCACATCCTCAAAAGACTATATATCGCAAGCAAATAATATAAGTAAATCCTTATTAAACAAAGGGGTAAATAAAAATGATAAAATTGCTGTAATATCATCAACCAACAGAACTGAGTGGAATTTAGTTGACATTGGTGTTTTACAACTTGGAGCTCAAACTATACCTATATATCCAACAATTTCTGCTGAAGATTATGAATACGTCATTAATCACAGCGAGTCTATTTATTGTTTTGTCTCTGATATTGAAGTTTATGAAAAAGTAAAACGAATCCAATCAAACACTAATATCAAAAAAATTTATTCCTTTGATCACATTGATGGGTGTAAACATATTTCTGAGTTGATTGAAGAAGGTAGTAAACTTGATACCCTGAAAGAAGTAGAACAGATTAAAGAAACTATTGTTCCTACTGATTTAGCGACTATAATATACACTTCTGGAACCACTGGCAAACCTAAGGGTGTCATGTTATCACACCATAACATCACATCTAATGTTTTAAACAGTGTATGTAGACTGCCAGATGACTTAGGAAAAAACACTAAAGTTTTAAGTTTTCTTCCGCTTTGTCATATTTTCGAAAGAGTTCTTATCTATATTTATCAATACGCTGGTGCTACAGTTTATTATGCTGAAGGACTTGAGAAAATTGGTGAAAACATCAAAGAAGTTCAACCCAATTTAATGAGTGTTGTGCCAAGACTTCTTGAGAAATTATATGATAAAATTATTGCCAAAGGTCAAGATTTAAAGGGTGTCAAAAAAAGTTTATTTTTCTGGGCAGTTGAATTGGGAGAAAAATGGGAACCCTATAACCAAAATGGTGGATTTTATAATCTAAAACTAAAAATTGCCAGAAAACTTATTTTTAAAAAATGGCAAGAAGCCCTTGGTGGTAACTTAAAAACAATGGTTTCTGGAAGTGCTCCGCTTCAACCCAGATTATCAAGGGTGTTTTGTGCAGCCGGGATGCAAGTTATGGAGGGTTATGGACTCACAGAAACATCTCCTGTAGTCTCAGTTGGAAAATATGATAATCATTATTTTAAAGTTGGTACTGTAGGAAAACCAATAGATGGTATAGAAGTTAAAATAGCTAATGATGGTGAAATTTTAATTAAAGGACCTAATGTCATGCAGGGGTACTTTAAAGATATTGAAAAAACCAACTCAGTAATTGTAGATGACTATTTTCATACCGGTGACAAAGGCCATATTGACGAAGATGGTTTTTTAAAAATTACTGGGCGTAAGAAGGAAATGTTTAAAACTTCAGGAGGTAAATACATTATACCAACTTTACTCGAAAATGAACTTAAACAGTCTCGATTTATTGAACAAGTCATGGTTGTTGGAGAAAGTGAAAAAATGCCTGCTGCAATTATTCAACCTAATTTTGATTTTATCGTTGAATGGGCAACAAAAAAACAATTAAATATCAGTTTGGAGCCCAATGAAATTGCAAAATCACAAATTGTAATAGAGAGAATCCAAAAAGATATTGATTTTCATAACAAAAAATTTGGGCAGTGGGAACAAATTAAAAAATTTGAATTAACCGCAGATGTATGGACTCCTGAGTCTGGGCAACTCACTCCCACAATGAAAATGAAACGTAATATTATTAAGTCAATGTATCAGGATTTATACGATAACATTTATTTAAAATAATTCACAAACAACTCTCTTACATCAAGGGAGTTTTTTTTTAATCAATTCGTAAAATTTATTATGCGTGCATAATAAATTTTACTATATTTGAACGAATCATCAACACAATGAAAGATAAAACAATTGATTATGTGCTGCGCACAACTTGGTTAGCAGTAAACAAAATGTATAATGAGGAAGCTGCAAAATTTGATACCACAATGGCCACAGGTTTTGCATTGTTAAGCATTGATCCAGAAAATGGAACACCTTCAACATCTCTGGGACCAAAAATGGGAATGGAGGCAACTAGCTTGTCTCGGACATTGAAAACTATGGAAGATAAAGGTCTTATAGAAAGGAAACCGAATCCTGAAGATGGTAGAGGAGTTTTAATTCATTTAACACCTTTTGGAAAAGAAAAAAGAGATTATTCTAGAGAACGTGTTTTAACTTTCAATGATGCTATTAGAAACAATATTTCTGATGAAAAAATTAAAAATTTTTATGAAGTCGCTGAACTTATTAATCATATGATTTCAAATAAAAATATTTACAAAAAAGAGTAACCCTAATTTAACATGACTAATAAACACATTAAAAACATAGCCATAATTGGCTCTGGTATCATGGGAAGTGGAATTGCTTGCCATTTTGCTAATATTGGTGTAAACGTTCTTCTTTTAGACATTGTGCCAAAATCCCTGACAGATAAAGAACAATCAAATGGGCTAGATCTTAATCATAACCTGGTTAGGAACCGCATTGTAAATGACGCATTGAATAAGTCTTTAAAATCTAAGCCCTCTCCTATTTATCATAAAAGTTTTGCTAATAGGATAGTAACTGGAAATCTTGAAGACGACATTCATAAAATTAAAGATGTAGATTGGATTATGGAAGTCGTTGTAGAACGGCTGGATATCAAAAAACAGGTGTTTGAACTCATAGAGAAACACAGAAAACCCGGAACTATTATAACTTCTAATACCTCAGGGATTCCAATAAAATTCATGAACGAAGGACGGAGTGAAGATTTTAGAAACTATTTTGCTGTGACCCATTTTTTCAATCCACCTAGATATTTAAAACTTTTTGAGGTTATACCTGGGCCAGACTGTAAAGATGAGATCACTTCATTTTTAATGAATTATGGTTCAAAGTTTTTAGGAAAGACTTCAGTATTAGCCAAAGACACACCTGCTTTTGTAGGAAATAGAATTGGTGTTTTTGGAATACAATCTTTATTTCATCAAGTCAAAGAACTTGGATTAACTGTTGAAGAAGTTGATAAACTAACAGGGCCTGTAATTGGTCGTCCAAAGTCAGCTACATTTAGAACTGTAGATGTGGTTGGTCTTGACACTTTAGTCCATGTAGCAAACGGACTGTATGAAAATTGTAAAGAAGATGAAGCCCACGATTTATTTAAACTTCCAGATTTTATAGAAACCATGATGTCCAATAAGTGGCTTGGAAGTAAAACAAATCAAGGATTTTATAAAAAACAAGTGAATGCGGATGGTAAAAAAGAGATTCTAACCCTTGATCTTGATACCATGTTATACCGTCCAGGTAAGAAAGCTAAATTTGCCACTCTAGAACTCACCAAAAGTATTGACAAGCCCATTGACAGGTTTAAAGTTTTAATTGAAGGTAAAGATAAAGCTGGTACGTTTTACAGAAAGAATTTTGGAGCGATGTTTGCATACGTTCAAAACAGAATCCCCGAGATATCAGATGAGCTCTATCGTATAGACGATGCCATGAAAGCTGGTTTTGGTTGGGAAAACGGCCCTTTTGAAATATGGGACGCTATTGGTATTTATAAAGGGATTGAATTAATAAAACAAGAGCAAGGCAAAATATCTGACTGGTTAAATGATTTTGTTAACTCAGATTTTAAAGGATTTTATACCGTTAAAGAAGGCAAGACGTGGTATTATGATATCCCATCTAAATCCTATAAAGTAAAACCTGGACAGGAATCTTTTATTATTCTTGATAATATCAGAAAATCCAATGAAGTTTTTAAAAATCCAGGAGTGGTTTTAGAAGATTTAGGAGATGGTATTTTAAATCTTGAATTTCAATCTAAAATGAACACTATTGGTGGTGATGTATTAGCTGGATTAAATAAAGCCGTTGACATTGCTGAAAAAGATTTCCAAGGTTTAGTCATCGGAAATCAAGGTGCTAACTTTTCTGTTGGGGCCAATATTGGTATGATTTTTATGATGGCTGTTGAGCAAGAATATGATGAACTCAATATGGCTATCAAGTATTTCCAAGATACCATGATGCGCATGAGATACTCTGCTATTCCAACTGTTGTTGCGACACATGGTATGACCTTGGGAGGTGGATGTGAATTATCTATGCATGCCGATAAAGTTGTAGCTGCTGCAGAATCTTATATAGGACTTGTAGAATTTGGTGTTGGTGTGATTCCTGGGGGCGGTGGTTCCAAAGAAATGGCTCTAAGAGCATCAGACCTATTTAAAAAAGGGGATGTAGAACTTAATGTGCTTCAAGAATACTTCTTAACCATAGGTATGGCTAAAGTCTCTTCATCGGCCTATGAAGCTTTTGATACTGGCGTATTACAAAAAGGAAAAGATATCGTAGTAACCAATAAAGACCAGCAAATAGCAATTGCTAAAGCTCATGCCAAATTAATGGTAGAACAAGGCTATACCCAACCTGTAAAGCGTCAAGATGTTAAAGTACTAGGCAAACAAGCGCTTGGTATGTTTGTAGTTGGAACAGATGCCATGGAAGACAGTAAGTTTATAAGTGAACATGACCATAAAATAGCCAATAAACTAGCCTATGTAATGGCTGGAGGAGATTTATCAGAACCTACCTTAGTATCAGAGCAATACCTCTTAGATATTGAACGTGAAGCATTTTTAAGTTTGTGTACAGAACGTAAAACGTTAGAACGTATCCAACACATGTTAACTAAAGGTAAACCCCTAAGAAATTAAAACCATGAAACAAGCATATATAGTTAAAGCCTACAGAACTGCTGTAGGAAAAGCACCAAAAGGCGTTTTTAGATTCAAAAGAACCGATGAGCTCGCGGCAGAGACCATAGCCTACATGATGAAGCAACTACCAGAACTGGATCCCAAACAAATTGACGATGTTATTGTGGGCAATGCCATGCCAGAAGGGTCTCAAGGTTTAAATATGGCCCGATTAATTTCTTTAATGGGATTAAACATTATTGATGTTCCAGGAGTTACAGTTAATAGGTTTTGTTCCTCAGGAATAGAAACCATAGGCATTGCTACTGCAAAAATTCAAGCCGGTATGGCAGATTGTATTATTGCTGGTGGTGCCGAAAGTATGAGTGCCGTTCCCATGACGGGGTATAAACCACAACTCAACTATGATTTAGTTAAAAATGGAAAAGAAGATTACTACTGGGGTATGGGAAATACTGCCGAGGCGGTAGCCAATCAATTTAAAGTCTCAAGAGAGGATCAAGATGAATTTGCTTACAATTCTCATATGAAGGCTTTAGAAGCCCTAAAAAATGACAAGTTTAAAGACCAAATTGTACCCATATCTGTAGAACAAACTTTCCTTGATGAAAATCAAAAGAAAGTGACTAAATCTTACACTGTTAAGCAAGATGAAGGACCAAGAGCCG
>JBELHJ010000007.1:51536-67669 GCA_042091495.1 Bacteroidota bacterium | reverse complement strand
TGCTCAAAAAAAGAAAAATGGAACAGTTTACATCGAGCACCCTGGGATAGATCTCGTTGAAGATTTCAACGAAGCTTGGGTTTCAGGTGATATTGAAAAAATGGCCTCGTATTTAGCTGACAATTTCAAAATAGGTAATGGGACTAACTTGAATAAAGACGCTGAAGGTAGAAGTAAAGAACGATTTATTGGCCAAATGAAATGGTGGTCCAATAATTTTGAGTATACCCGATTTGAAGCTAGTGGTGGCTTCCCGGATCTTATAGACTACAAAGATGGAGGGATTTGGGTTCAAACTTGGGATCATTTGTACTCTGTTCACAGTGAGACTGGTGTTAAAATTGATATGCCTATTCATCGTTTGTATAGACTAACTGACGATGCCAAACTTATTAAAGGTATTGTTGAATACAATAACCAGAACGCATGGAATAGATTATCTGATTCATGGACTGGAAAGGATAGAGAAAATGGTACAATTTACATGTATCATGAACATATTAATACCGTTAGAAAACTTTTAGTAGCCGCTGAAAACGGTGATATGGAAAAGGCATACAGTTACATGGATGAGAATGCCAAATTTAATGATATTAATTTCAAAGACCCTGTGTCCATGGATCAAGTCAAGGAAAACGATAAAGTATGGCTCTCTAAATATGACATCACTTCTATTGATCAAGTTGGATACCCTGATTACTTAGAATACGATCAAGATGAGTCTAAAGTAGTTTTATCTTGGTGGAAAATTAGAATGAAGCGTAAATCCGACGGGGAAGAAGTTGTTTTACCCATTCATTACTCACATCGTTTTAATGATGAAGGAAAAATTGCAGGAGGATCTGTTTACTACAGCCCAAACGCAATCGAAGATTAATAAAAAAAGCCAGCTTAATGCTGGCTTTTTAATTAAAATGATTTGAATTTATTTTTACAAAATTTTTCTTGTTGTGGTTATACAACTACATGTTATATTTACAAAATAATTTCCAGAAGATAAATCACTAAGATTTAAATTCATAGTGGTTTTGGCTGATTATTATTAATACGTTAATTTCCCGTCCTTGTAAATTAAAAATAGAAACGCTATCTATTAAATTAGAATTCGCCTTAATATTACAGTTATCAATTACAGGATTAGGATAAATTGAAAGTCCTGTTACAAAATCTAACTCCTCTTTTGAGAGGTAATAGTCTGTTGTAAAAGCATAATTATAGGTATGCTAATAAATTTTAACTTAACACATGTTAATTTACGGATAAATCAACAAAAGCATTTAAATTTGATAGGCGACTTTTTAGTAGAATATTATTTTTTGATAATAGTAAACTGCTCTATAATTTTCCCATCTATGTCAGATAATGACATTAAATACGTTGCAGACGGAAGCATTGATAAATTAAGTGAATTATTTACTTTTTGTTTCAGTACAAGTTTACCACTCAAATCGTAAACATTCACTTTATAATTTTCATTTGAACTTATATGAAGTATTGACTCTACAGGGTTTGGATAAACTCTTAATTTATTATTGTTGTTAGTTATAACACTTAAAATTGAACCTGACTCTACTAGAGCTATTGCACTAACCTCTTGTGTATCGAGTGATACAATAATTGTATTTTCAGTTTCATCTAGAACTACAGAAGAAGCTTCAACCCAGTTTGAATCAGAACCTAACATAGCAATATTTAAATTTACTTCATCAATACCGTTTAATTCTTCCACACTATCATCATAATAAACCTTAAGATCGCCAGAAAAAGAGACAGTATTATTGAAACTATAAATTCTTGTGGTTGAGGAAAAAGCTCCAGAAAGCGGTGTGTTTGATAATTCGATACCATTTTCTGAAAGTGTTAAATCTGAAGACGGTGACAATTTCATGCCATTGAAATTAACAGAGGCATTCTCAGATATAGTTAACGAGGCTCCGTTTTGTGCAGAAAAAACCACACCTTGCGCATGAGTTGATATAGAAAAAATTAATAAAGTAAAAATATATAAAGGTTTCATAGTAATATAATTTAATTATCTAATATATAAAAATAACTGAAAATCAACAAGTTAATATTCAGCATATTATCTTTATTATTATTGAATATTAGTAATATTATAACAATTCATTTTAGACAAAAGAAGTATATTGGTTGTTCATTATTTTACAAACTTATGAGCAACTACTACGACCCAAAAGATTTAAAAAAATTTACTGCAATTTCAGAGTGGAATAAAGAACTTGGAACCAAATTTTTTGATTATTATTCTAGTGTATTTGAAGACGGTGCATTATCTGCTAGAGAAAAATCATTAATTGCACTTGCAGTAGCTCACACAGAACAATGCCCTTATTGTATTGATGCCTACACAAAAGATGCTTTAGAACGAGGTATTACTAAAGAAGAAATGATGGAGGCTATTCACGCTGGTGCCGCAATTAAAAGTGGAGCATCTTTAGTACATGGAGTACAAATGATGAATAAAGTCAATAAATTAGAAATGTAGCTTTATGAAATTAACTTCTTTATTAAAAAGAAATAATAAACTAGCGGAAACTGCTGAACAATTCAAATATCTTAATGGGGCTATTTTTCAAAACGGAGAACTTCCATACTTCAACGAAAAGCTAAAAGCTTGTCAGAAATTCCCTCTTAAATCATCAGAAATTGAAATTCTTCAAATTAATTTAGGTTATATGTGTAATCAAGTTTGTGCTCATTGCCATGTGGATGCCGGGCCTGACCGTAAAGAAATCATGACAAAAGAAACTTTGATTGATTGTTTAAAAGTTATTAAGTCTTGTAAAATTAAAACTATTGATTTAACTGGTGGAGCTCCAGAGATGAATCCTAATTTCAGGTGGTTTGTTGAAGAAGCTTCGAAAATTGGTGTAGCTGATTTTATAGTTCGATCTAACCTAACCATTATTAGGGCTAATAAATCTTACTTTGATCTCCCTAATTTTTTTAAAAAACATAATATTCACGTGGTATCATCCATGCCACATTGGACTAAAGGTAAAACTGACAAACAAAGAGGAGACGGTGTTTTTGAAAAATCCATTGAAGCTTTAATAGATTTGAATAATATTGGTTATGGTAAAAGTGATACAAATTTAAAACTTGATCTTGTGTATAATCCATCAGGTGCATTTCTTCCTTCAAATCAAAAGGACTTAGAAAAAGAGTTTAAAAAAGTCCTATTTGAAAAATTCGGAATTTCATTTAATAATTTATTTGCGATAACCAATTTACCTCTAAGCAGGTTTTTAGAGTATTTAATTAGGAGTGATAATTACGAGGACTACATGCATACGCTTGTCGAATCTTTTAATCCAAATGCAGCAGATCAGGTTATGTGTAAAAATACAATTTCTGTTGGGTGGGATGGTAATTTATACGATTGTGATTTCAATCAGATGTTAAATTTGAAAATTAATAGCTCCCATAATCATATCGCTAATTTCAATCCTGAAAAACTGTCTGACAGAAATATAGCCATTTCTCAACATTGTTATGGATGTACAGCAGGTTCTGGAAGTAGCTGTCAAGGTTCAATAACTTAAATTTATGCTTCCCAAAAAAGA
The DNA here is from genome assembly GCA_042091495.1 of Bacteroidota bacterium. GTDB lineage: Bacteria > Bacteroidota > Bacteroidia > Flavobacteriales > Flavobacteriaceae > JBELHJ01. The sequence continues at coordinate 64,082 of JBELHJ010000007.1, read as the reverse complement.
ACTCATTATAGTTTTTGTAAGAAATCCTGAACTTGGAAAAGTTAAAACTCGATTAGCTCTTGCCATTGGAAAAAAGAAAGCATTAGATATATACAAAGGGTTATTAATACACACACATAAGGTGTTATCCAATTGTAATTGTGATTGTGCTGTTTTTTTTAGTGAGCAAATTGATCATAGTGGACTTTGGAAAGTAAAGGGTTTTAAAAAGTTTATTCAAAAAGGAGATACACTAGGTGAAAAAATGAATAATGCTTTTAAAAAAGGGTTCGAATTAGGATATCAAAAAATTATTATTCTTGGTAGTGACTTACCTGATTTAAATAGTGATTTGATAAAAAATGCTTTTTTCAAATTGACACCAAATGACTATGTGATCGGTCCATCAGAAGACGGAGGCTATTATTTATTAGGAATGAAAAAATTAAACAATGCGCTTTTTAAAAATAAAAAATGGAGTACCAACTCTGTTTTTATTGATACCCTAAAAGACATAAAAGATTGCAAAATTGGACTATTACCAAAATTGAATGACATTGACACTTTTGAGGATCTTAAAAAATCTAAATTATATAAAAAATCATGATAAAATTTATAAATGAAACATCTGAATTTCTAAAGAATAAAGGGTTTTTAAATCCTGAAATTGGAATAATTCTGGGTACAGGTTTAGGAAAATTAACGAATCACATAGAAATTATTAAAGAGATTAGCTATAATCACATTCCCAACTTTCCGTCAGCTACTGTTGAATTCCACAAAGGGAAATTAATATTTGGTATGCTTGGTGGTAAAAAAGTGATAGTTATGCAAGGTAGATTTCATCTTTATGAAGGTTATTCCCTTCAAGACATCACCTTTCCAGTTAGGGTAATGGGAGTCTTGGGAATTTCATCACTATTAGTTTCAAATGCTTCAGGTGCAATTAATTCAAATTTTAGGAAGGGAGAGCTTATGCTTATTGATGATCATATCAACTTACAAGGGAATTCTCCTATAGCCTTTAAAGGTGTAGAAGCATTTGGAGAAAGATTTGTAGACATGAGTGCACCCTACAATAAAACGTTAAACGCTATTATTGAAAAAAACGCAAAATCGTTAAATATTAAACTTCACAAAGGTGTTTATGCTAGTGTTTATGGGCCGCAACTAGAAACACGTGCAGAATACAGAATGCTTAAAATTATTGGTGCAGATGCTGTTGGCATGAGTACTGTTCCTGAAGTTATAGTAGCTAATCAGTTACAATTAAAAGTTGCTGCTATATCAGTTTTAACAGATGAATGCAATCCTGATAAACTTGAACCAATTAACATCTCGGACATTATAGCCATGGCCAATAAAGCAGAACCACAATTGGTTGAGCTTTTTAAATCACTAATCCAAAACATTTAACATGATGAGTTATTTGAATACCACGAAAGATGTTTATAAACAAGCAGCAATAACTCCTGATATAGGCTTATGCTGCACAACTAATCCAATATGGGAACTACCCGGGCTAAAAATTCCTAAAATTATGCAGGAAATGAATTATGGATGTGGTAGTACAGTTCATGCCAGAGATCTCAACAATAATCCAAGAATATTATATGTTGGCGTTGGTGGTGGTATGGAATTATTACAATTTGCTTATTTCAGCAGACAAAAAAATGGCGTAATTGGAGTAGATGTCGTTGATGAAATGTTAGAAGCTTCTTTACAAAATTTTAATATTGCTGAAACTGAAAATTCGTGGTTTAAAAAAGAATTTGTTGACTTAAGAAAAGGAGATGCTCTAAATCTTCCTGTTTCTGATAATAGTATTGATGTTGCTGCTCAGAATTGTTTATTCAATATTTTTAAATCAGAGGAATTAAAAAAAGCGATATCTGAGATGTATCGTGTATTAAAACCCCACGGCCGTTTGGTTATGAGTGATCCCATTTGCGAACAATCCATGAGTGAAACTCTTAGGAATAATGCTCAACTTAGAGCATTATGTTTGAGTGGGAGCATCCCAATGAATGCATATGTTAACATGTTAACCGGTGCGGGTTTTGGAACTATTGAAATTCGTGCAAGAAAACCATATAGAATACTTGATCCCATTCATTATCCTACAGATGAATTAATCTATATTGAATCTATTGAAATTGCAGCTATTAAAGACCCTGTTCCTGTAGATGGCCCATGTATCTTTAGTGGAAAAGCTGCTATTTATTATGGTAAAGACAGTTATTTTGATGATAAAAAAGGGCACGTACTTGTCAAGAATCAACCATTAGCAATTTGTGACAAAACTGCAAATGCGTTAAATAACTTAAAAAGAAATGATATTTTTATTAGCGAATCTACATTTCATTATGATGGTGGAGGATGTTGTTAAAGTGGAGGATGTTGTTAAAACCAAATTTTAGAATTTACCATGGGGTAATTTTTTAACTTTATAAATCAAAAACAGACAAACTACAGGTATTGTATTATGAATCACGTTGTTATTATAGGTAATGGAATTTCAGGAATAACCGCAGCGCGACACATAAGAAAATATTCAAATTTTGATATTACTGTAATATCAGAAGAGCACCCCTATTTTTTCTCTAGGACTGCTTTAATGTATGTTTACATGGGACATATGACGTTTACTCAAACACAACCCTATGAAAATTGGTTTTGGGAAAAAAATAATATCAATTTAGTCCAATCTAAAGTCACTTCTGTAAGTCCAGAAATTAATCAATTACAACTTAATAACGGAGATACTTTATCATATAGTCAACTAATTATAGCGACTGGGTCAAAATATAATATGCTCAACTGGCCAGGTAAAAATTTAAAAGGTGTTTCGGGATTATATCACAAACAGGATTTGGATAATATTACTAAACTTACTCAGAAATGCAATAATGCTGTAGTTGTTGGAGGTGGGCTTATAGGTATAGAATTAGTTGAAATGTTACTCTCAAAAAATATTAAGGTTACTTTGATTTGTCGTGAAAAAAGTTTTTGGGAGAACGCACTTACAGATAATCAATCACAACTTATAAACAACCATATTAAATCTCACCAGGTTAACTTGATATTCAATGATACTTTAAAATCTATTGAAGGTGAAAAAGGTTCAGTTAAGAATGTTATACTTGAATCAGGATTAAAAATCCCATGTAAATTTGTGGGGATTACAATTGGAGTATCTCCTAATATTAATTTTATAAAAGATTCTGGAATAAACTTTGACAAGGGAATTCTAGTTAACGCGTTTTTGAGTACTAATTTTTCAAATGTATATGCTATTGGGGATTGTGCAGAACATCAAAACCCATCAAATAACAGACCAAAAATTGAATCCATTTGGTATAGTGGAAAATTAATGGGAGAGACTGTGGCTAAAACAATATGTGGGTCAAAATCAAAATATAAGCCAGGACATTGGTTTAATTCGGCTAAATTTCTTGATATAGAATATCAAATCTATGGCCAAGTAAATAATATTAAATCTATTTCAAAAGAAAATACACAATTTAACTGGACTAATAATTCTAAGTCAATTAATATTACCATACAATACATTAAATCTAATCATCAAATAACTGGGATAAGTGCTTTAGGAATGCGTTTAAGACAAGAAGTAATTCATGACTGGTTTGATGAAAAAAAAGACATACACTTCACCATAAAAAACTTCGATAAGATTTTATTTGACCCTGAATTCTCAACCAATTACAACAATCAAATAATTAATAAATATAACCAAACATTCAAGGTCAATTTAAAACCTAAATCAAATAAAATCTTAAGCTTTTTTAATTTTTAATTTATGAGTTATAAAGATCAAAGTCTATCAATATCTAATCCTCAAAACATTTCTATGAGTTTTCTTGGTAAACTTGGAATTTTAGGGATAACATTTGGAATACTTAGCCTTATTTGTAGTTTTTTCAACTTGATTATTGTATCAAAAAAAATAACATTAAGTGTTACAATAGTTTTTATAGTTGTAGGAACTATTTTATACAGCTATACTCTTTATTTTAAATCCTCAGCTGGAATCAAGAATAATCACGTATGGACAAATAGCCTAACAAATAGAGGGGTTTTAGGATGGATTATTGCAATTGTACTTTCTACTTTTTATGTGTTGTTGTATTGGTGGCCTGAAATCCTAGGTTACCAATCTGGAATTAACAATACGAATACTGGCTTAATTAGTCTATTTGATCCACTCTCTCAATTTTTCAAGTCTCAAAATGCATCGCAATGGTTTGTTTACGGAACGCTATATACACTTGTTATTTTTGCTTTAGGGTTCAAATTTATATTTAAATACAGATCTAATAATTATCAAATAATCAGAACTTTAAGCCTAATAGTTTGCCAACTCGGTTTTGCTTATTTAATTCCTGAAATTCTAGCCGGTTTAAATTATAATGATAGTGTTGATGTCGATGGTAATTACATAGGTTGGTTTGATACAGATTTTAAAAATGTATGGCCTTTAGACTATGATTTTTTTCACAGATGGCATCTTGAAGCTATGCAAAATGAGGCCTATCAACCCTTAGGTATGATTTTACTGGTTTGGGGCATTCTTTTATTTTTGATAGTCACTCCCATATTGACTTACTTTTATGGAAAAAGATGGTATTGTTCCTGGGTTTGTGGATGCGGCGGACTAGCTGAAACTGCTGGAGACCCGTTCAGACACCTTTCTTCTAAATCTCTAAGTTCATGGAAAATTGAGCGCTGGCTCATTCATTCTATTCTCATCATGGTGTTTATTATGACAGGCGCTACTTTGTATGGTTATTTTTTTGATACTGGAACAGTATGGGGTATTAGTATTTATAATTATTTCCAAAAACCATATGGATTCTTAATTGGTGCATGCTTTTCAGGTGTTATTGGTGTAGGTTTCTACCCTTTATTAGGAAATAGAGTCTGGTGTCGATTTGGCTGTCCTATGGCTGCTTACATGGGGATTTTTCAAAGATTTAAATCAAGATTTAGAATAACCACTAATGGTGGTCAATGTATATCATGTGGAAATTGTTCAACCTACTGTGAGCAAGGCATAGATGTTAGAGCATACGCACAAAAACAAGAAAACATTGTAAGAGCAAGTTGCGTGGGTTGTGGTATATGTGCAACGGTTTGCCCTAGAGGGGTTCTTAAATTGGAAAATGGCCCAGAAAAAACCAGATTTAAATCTAATTTAAATCTTGATGAAAACATTAACCTTGTTGCTTTATCAAAGAACGAAGCGTAGTTATGTCACAAATAATTAGGGTCATTATTCCTGCTTATAATGAAGAACAATCTATTGCTAAAGTAATAAATGACATCCCACAAATTGTCTCTGAAATTATAGTTGTTGATAATAATAGTAATGATTTTACTTCAAAGGAAGCTAAAGATGCAGGCGCGACAGTTATTCATGAAAAAAGACTGGGTTACGGATATGCTTGTCTCAAAGGATTAGAATTTATCTGTAATAATAACTACACTACAGATATTGTTGTTTTTTTAGATGGAGATTACAGCGATTATCCTGAAGAATTAGTTAAAATAATCAATCCTATTATTAATAGGAATGTTGATTTTGTTTTAGGGTCAAGAATAAAAAGGCTCAGAGAAGTTGGAGCAATGATGCCTCAACAAATTTTTGGAAATTGGCTTGCAACGCATCTTATGAAATTATTTTTTAATGCTAATTACACTGACTTGGGCCCTTTTAGAGCTATTAAATTCGAAAAACTCATGGCACTTAATATGGAAGATAAAACCTATGGGTGGACTATTGAAATGCAACTTAAAGCCCTAAAACATAAATTATCCTATGAAGAAATACCAGTAAAATATAAAAACAGAATTGGCACTTCAAAAGTATCCGGAACCATAAAAGGTAGTATATTAGCAGGCGTAAAAATACTTGGTTGGATTTTTAAATATAGCTTCAAATAATGCTTTTAGAGACAATAATAATTACATTATATACCATAGCAATCTTCTTGATTTTTATGTATGCCCTCGCTCAATTAAATTTACTGTTTAATTACTTATCATCTAAAAAGAAAAAAGACCACAGCCCGACTTTTAATTTTGATAATCAAGACGAAATTCCCTTAGTAACTATTCAACTTCCTGTTTTTAACGAAATTTACGTCATGGAGCGCTTATTGGATAACATATCGAAACTAAAATATCCCAGGAATAAGTTAGAAATTCAGGTATTGGATGATTCTACAGATGAATCCGTTGAGAGTACAGCTAAACATATTGAAAACCTTCAAAAAGAAGGACTAGATATAAAACATATTAGAAGAGAAGATCGATCTGGTTTTAAAGCAGGTGCATTAAAAGAGGGGTTAAAACAAACTAAAGGAGAATTTATTGCCATTTTTGATGCTGATTTTTTACCGGACGAAAACTGGCTCTTCAACACGGTTCCTTTTTTTAAAGATCCTGAAATTGGTGTTGTACAAACCAGATGGGGACATATTAATAGAAACTACTCCTTACTTACAAAAATTCAAGCTTTTGCATTAGATGCACATTTTACACTTGAGCAAGTTGGGAGAAGTAGTAAAGGTCATTTTATAAATTTCAATGGTACCGCTGGTATTTGGAGAAAAACATGCATTATTGATGCAGGTAATTGGGAAGGTGATACTTTAACTGAAGATTTAGATTTAAGCTACAGAGCTCAACTAAAAAATTGGAAATTTAAATATTTAGAAGATGTTGAAACCCCAGCTGAACTTCCTGTAGTTATTAGTGCTGCTAGGTCACAACAATTTAGATGGAATAAAGGAGGTGCTGAGAATTTTAGAAAAATGTGCAAACGTGTTGTTGGTTCAAATTCTATAAATACAAAAACAAAAATTCACGGTATTTTACACCTGCTTAATAGTACTATGTTTCTTAATGTTTTTATTGTTGCTGTTCTTAGTATCCCCATGCTATATATCAAAAACGAGTATGCGCATTTAAGATTTTACTTTTACTTCATGAGTTTCTTTGTTCTTAGTACGTTAATCTTTTTTGTTTGTTATTGGTTTATGTACAAAAGTATTTATGGTAATGGCATCAATAAATTTTTAGAGTATACCAAAATGTTTTTCACGTTTTTTTCAATTGCAATGGGGTTTTCACTACACAACTCAATTGCTGTACTTGAGGGACATATTGGCAGACGAAGTGAGTTTGTAAGGACTCCTAAGTTTAATATAAACTCTTTAAAAGATTCCTGGAAAGGCAACAAATACCTAAAGAAAAAACCATCGGTCCATGTAATTATTGAAGGGCTATTAGTTCTATATTTTGGTTTTGGATTGTACAGTGCATTTACAGTTGGTGATCAAGGTGGAGATTTTGGACTATTTCCATTTCACCTAATGCTTTTCATAGGTTTTGGATATGTTTTTACTAATTCATTGACTTCAAAAATGTAATGCGGATTTTTGGTCACAGTTTTTATATTGTTTCCTATACTATTCTATCTTGCTTTTGTTACTATTATATATATTTTCATCTAGAACGTTCAAATTTTTATGAATTACTATTAGTTTACACCATCTTGTTTTGGGGTTATTTCAAAACGGTTAAAAACTATAGTCATTTATTTAAAATTCTAATTGTCTCTGGTATAATTTTTAGAATACTCGGTATTTTTAGCTTACCTAATCTTTCACAAGATTACATACGTTTTTTTTGGGATGGACAAGTGATGATAAATCAAATTAGTCCTTATAAATTAATCCCTTTAGAACTTCTAAAAAGTGAAACTATATCAATATTTGAAAAGGAATATTTGATAGAAACTATGGGGAGTTTAAGTCAAATTCATTTTTCTAATTACCCTCCTCTTAGTCAGTTTATATTCTTAATAAGCAGTTACTTATTTCCAAAATCAATCCTAGGATTTGTTGTTATTTTAAAACTTCTATTTATTAGTTTTGAATGCATCACAATCTTTTTGGGAATCAAACTTTTAACGTTTATTGAACTAAATGAATCAAGAATTTTGTGGTACGTTTTAAATCCCTTAGTAATTATTGAATGCTTTGGAAATCTCCACTTTGAAAGCATTATGATTGCTTTTATTATTCTGAGTTTACTGTTATTTGTTACTAAAAAATATAATTACTCAGCTATTGCATTGGGCCTGTCGATTTTATTAAAAATTATACCACTACTATTTCTGCCTTTAATATGGTTTAAAATTCCAAAAATAAATCGTTATAAATTCATTTCTATTTTATTAACAACTTTTGTTATAGGATTTATTCCATTTTTGGATGGTGAGTTAATTTACAATTATTCAAAGACCATGGCTCTATGGATCAATAAATTTGAATTCAATGGAAGCATTTATTATGTGTTTAGAGCTCTAGGTACTTGGTTTTATGGGTACAATCCTATTGCACTTTATGGAAAAATGATGATAAGCTTTATGCTAATTTTTGGAATGTCTTACGCATATTTTAATAGAGCAAACCTTAAGCCAAAAGCTGTAATCCATCAAATGATAATTTTGCTAAGTGTCTATTTATTTGTTTCAACTACAATCCATCCTTGGTATCTATGCACACTTATTTTTCTTAACGTGTTTACATCATATAGCTACATAATAGCATGGAGTTATTTAGCGATATTAAGTTATTCAGCATATATGCATCCCGAAGTCAAAGAGAAACCTTTGTTTTTGATTATAGAATATATCCCTGTAATACTTATTTTTATTAAAGAAATGATTGATTTTGATTTTGATAGATTACATCATTTTAAGAAGAGATAGCTCTTGCTCTGACAGATATTTCCATCTACCTCTTGGAAGATCTTTTTTAGTTAAATGAGCAATAGAAACGCAATCTATTTTTATAATATCATAATTAAAATGTTCAAAAATCGTACGAATTATAGTGTTTCCAGTGTTTTTAATTTTTAGCCCTATTTCAGTTTTTGGGGAACCTTCAATAAAACTAGCTTCTTCTACCTGAAAAAGCTTACCATCTATCTTAAATCCCTCGTTGATTTTAGTTAAATCTTCAGACTTTAATTTTTTATCAAGACTAATTTGAAAAATTCGAACAACACCTTCTTTGGAATTTGTAAATTTTTTGGTGATCTCTGCATCATTGGTAAACAGCAGTAAACCTGTTGAATTTCTACCCAATCTTCCAATTGGTTTTAATTTTGATCCTGAAGCATTAGCAACTAAATCCATCACAGTCCTTCCTTTAGTTTCACTAGTAGTAGTCGCAAATCCTTTAGGTTTATTTAAAAGAACATATGTTTTTGGCTCTGGATTTACTCGAGCTCCATCATAACGCACTTCGTCACCCTCTTTAACTCTATAACCCATTTCGGTAATTACTTTACCATTAACAGAGACCAACCCCATAGCTATATGAACATCTGCCTCTCTTCTTGAACAAATACCAGAATTAGAAATATATTTATTCAGTCTAGTATCGTTAGATTTTGATGAGTTAACAGATGAATTTGAATTCACTGACTTCTTAGGTTTAGAGACAAACTTTTTCTTATTAGAATTAGGTCTTTGATTCTTACCGGGTGATCTCATTCTGCTTTTAAATTTTTTGCAAAGATATGCTTTAATATAACTAAAACATCTTATTCTCTTTAATGTTTATAGTTTTAATTCTCTAGAATTCAATAAAAGGAATAAAACAAACACCAATAATTAAAATTAGTTTCATGAAATTATGTAAGATTTTAAAGTGTTTCTTTTTAGAGGAAAAATAGAGCGATAAAAAAAATATAGGATAAATAAAATAAAGTGATTTGAAATAATATATCATGGTACCCAAATCATAAAAAATTAATAACATACTAGAAGATAACATTGCAAAAACAATGGCTAAAGTTATACACCTTTTAGAAAATCTCTCACCATAAACCACTGGTACTGTTTTGTAATTGATTAAAAAATCACCTTTAATGTTTTCTAAATCTTTTAAAATCTCCTTAGCTAAAAGATTTAATGTCAAAAATAATGCATGGAAAAATATTACAATTTCAAAGTTCTTATAGTAGACAAGAATTGCAAAAAATGGAGCAACTGTTAAAATCGAGGACATTATATTTCCTACGATTATCATCTTCTTAATTTTATGAGAATACAACCAAATCAAAAAAATATAACCACTAAAAAATATCACAGCCCTAAAGGACACATAACTTGCAAAAACAATTGCTAAAAAGTTTAAAACAAAATATATAGATAATTTGGTATTTTGACTCACAAAACGGTCAATTTTAGATTTAATAGGACGGTTAATTAAATCTTTTTCAGAATCATAAAAATTATTGATGATATAACCTGATGCTATGCATAAAGAAGATGCCAAAACAATTAAAAAAAGGTTTAAATCAAAAAGCACCTCTTTAATCGTTTCTTTTTTCGATAAAATATATATTGAAGTTAGGTACTGAGCTAAAATAAGTACAAGAATATTATAACCCCTAATCACAGAAAACAGACTAAAAAACTTAATCAAAAGTAATTTATGTCTCCTCGAAACCATCAGAAATTATATACCACCTCTAGGTTGTAATCTTTTAAAGCTTGCTTAGCTTTAGTAATATCTTGGGTAAAACCAAGTATATAGCCTCCACCACCAGAACCACAAAGTTTAAGATAATAATCATTTGATTCTATCCCCCGTTTCCACAAATCATGAAATTGAGAAGGAATCATTGGTTTAAAATGGCTTAGTACGACTTTAGAAAGCTGCTTAGTATTAGAAAATAAAGACTTGACATTTCCTTTCACAAAATCCTCAACACAAGCATCTGTATATTTAATAAATTGATCTTTAAGCATATTCCTAAATCCATCTTGCTTCATTTTTTCCATGAAAATTTGAATCATTGGAGCCGTTTCACCAACAATTCCAGAATCTAATAAAAATACTCCCCCCTTACCTTTAATAGTTTGTGAGGGAATTCCTGTTGGCTCAATATTGTCTTTAGAATTTATTAAAATAGGTATACTTAAATAGCTATTAAGTGGATCTAATCCAGATGACTTACCATGAAAAAAAGACTCCATTGCCGAAAAAATCTGCTTTAATTTCAATAATTTTTCACGAGTCAAATTTTCAAGAACTGTTACTTTATTAATTGCGTATTTGTCATAAATAGCAGCAACCAAAGCACCACTACTTCCAACACCGTAACCTTGAGGGATTGACGAATCAAAATACATTCCCTTATCAACATCTGCTTTTAGCTTTTCAAAATCAAAATCAAGATTTTGAATCTTCAGTGTTTCTAAATATTGAACAAAACCCTTCAAGCTTTGATGAGATGCTTTTGAAGAATCAGAGTTATCGCCATCAATTTTCAAAGCACCATTAAACAGGCTAAAAGGTATAGACAGGCCTTTTGAATCTTTAATAATTCCGTATTCTCCGAAAAGCAAAATTTTAGAATAAAATAAGGGTCCTTTCATGGTTGTTTGCATATTTGTGATACAAAGGTAAGTATAATTTTAATGCTCTAAAACGCCGTCTCCCATTTCATCAATAATGAATTGCTTATTCTCACAATATGAAATCAATTCATTTTGAATGAACATTAAAGTCTCTTTAGCTTCCGATTTTGGATATAATAAATGAATATTGGCACCTGCATCAAGGGTGAAGCAAAGGTTAAGACCCGTTTGGTTTCTGAATTCCCAAACTTTATTAATGACAGCCAATGTGTTTGGTTTCATCAATATAAAATAAGGAAAACTTGTCATCATCATAGCATGAAGAGTAAGTGCTTCACTTTCAACCAAAGCAATAAAATCTGAAAGATTTCCGGACTTGAAAATTGCCTTTAATATTGTTATATTTTCATGAGCTTGAGAAAACCTTTGAGATGCATATGGATGATTAAACATTAAATTATGACCTAGTGTGCTTGACACCTGTTTTTGTCCTTTGTCAATTAATAAAATAGTGTCTTGAAAGTCCTGAAATACAGGATGAACACTTTCATCAAATTTGGAACCATATAAATCAGAGCTATCGTTTATAGATTCATGCATACCCCATGAGACTATTGGCCCTTCAATACTTCTACACGCACTTCCTGAACCTAATCTTGATAAAAAAGACGCCTTTTGGTAAAAATACTCTGAAGACATTTCTTTATCCAGTAATCGCTCTATACTCATTATACATAATGCTAATGCGCTCATTCCTGATGCTGATGAAGCAATACCAGAACTGTGAGGAAAAGTATTTGAAGTGTCTATTTTTAAACTTAAGTGTTTTATAAATGGGACATAAATTTCAATTCGTTTTAAAAAGGCATCAATTTTAGGATGAAAATCCTCTTTTAAAACACCTTCATAATAAACTTCAAAACTGAATGAATCGTCTACTTCTTTTGGCTCAAAATAAAGAGATGTTGTTGTTTTACAATGAGATAATGTAAAACTTAAAGAAGGATTTTGAGGAATTTGAAGTTCCTTTTTACCCCAATATTTTACTAATGCAATATTACTAGGAGCGCTCCATTTAAATTCTCCTGGGACTAGCTGAAAAT
>JBELHJ010000007.1:11812-51436 GCA_042091495.1 Bacteroidota bacterium | reverse complement strand
AATGCAATATTACTAGGAGCGCTCCATTTAAATTCTCCTGGGACTAGCTGAAAATGCTTTGATTTAAAAATAAATTGATTAGACATTACTTTATTTTATAAGGAACAAATATAAAAAGATCACCAACTAACAACAGGTATTTAAATATAAAATTAAAAATTTGATGCAATTTCTCTTGCAGCTAAAAATCCTCCTGTCCAAGCATTTTGAAAATTAAACCCACCGGTAACGGCATCAATATTTAATACCTCTCCAACAAGATATAGCCCCTCATATTTTTTGCTTTTAAAAGATTTAAAATCCAGATCTTTTAAATCTACTCCTCCAGCTGTTACAAATTCCTCTTTAAAAGTACTTTTGCCATCAATTTTAAATCGGGCATTAGTTAATTGATTTACTAGTGACTTTATTTGAATTTTATTGATATCAGCCCATTTCAATTCTTTACTAATTCCACTAGCATCTAATAATTCTGACCACAATCGTTTTGGTAAATCAAACAAAGCTCTTTTATGTATATTTTTTTTTGGTTGGCTTTTCTTGTTCTGAACTAGCACCTCTTCACAAAAGGCCGAAGAATCATTAATAAAGTTGATTTTTAATTCAAATTTATAATTTAAATCATTTAAAATTCTAGCTCCAAAAGACGACAATTTTAGAATTGATGGGGCACTCATTCCCCAATGCGTAAATAACAAGGGACCCTCTGAGTGTAAAGAGGTATCTATTACCTCAACAGAAACATTTTTAACTACTACCCCGGGAAGGTTTACGATCCTTTCATCTTTACAATTAAAAGTAAACAATGAAGGTACTGGATTAATTATATTATGCCCCAATTCTTTCATTAGATTCCACACTTTGGTATTGCTCCCTGTGGCCATAACAAGTGACTTTGTTACAAATGAAGAGGAAGGCGTATCCAAATCCCATTTATTATTTTTAAAATTAATTGTCTTTACAGGTGTCTTGGTTAAAAGTTGAATGTTGTATCGTTTTGCCAATTTTAAAAAACAATCAATAATAGTTTGGGATGAATCGCTAACTGGAAAAATTCTTCCATCGTCTTCTATCTTTAATTCAATGCCATGTTTTTCAAACCAACTCATTGTATCCCCCGTCATGAATTTATGAAATGGTCCTAATAATTCTTTCGCTCCCCTAGGGTAATTAGTAACTAATTCTGAAGGTATAAATTCTGCGTGAGTAACATTACATCTTCCGCCACCTGAAACTTTAACTTTAGATAGTACTTCTTTAGTTCTTTCTAGAATTAAAACCTCTGTGTTTGGATTAGATTCCTTGATATTTAAAGCTGTAAAAAAACCAGCAGCACCACCTCCAACAACAATAACATCATACTCTGTTTTCATAACTAACTTTTAATTGGACGCATTAAGCCCTCTTGAGCAACAGAAGCAATTAATACGCCATCTTTTGTGAAAATATTTCCTCTTGAAAATCCTCTTGCATTTTGTGAAGAAGGAGAATCAATAGAGAACAACATCCAGTCATTAAAATCAAAATCCCTAAAGAACCATATAGAGTGATCAAGACTTGCCGACATGAAATCACTCCAGTGGTTGGTATCAGTATGAGGGTGCATAGCGGTTATAAGTATATTATAATCTGATATGTAAGTTAAAACTTGCTGTTTTAATGCCAATGAAGATGATTTAAAATCATTCTTTAACTTAAACCAAACGTGATTAATAGGTGGTAACGATTTCCCATTATTAGGAATATCATAAAACATTGGCCTAAACTCAATTGGTCGCGGCATTTTAAGAAAAAACTTTGCCTCTTGAGAAAGTACTGACTCATATTTAAAAAGTAGGTCATTCCAATTCATTAAATCTTCTGGTTGAGTTATATCTTTAGCAACATCAATTTGATGTTCAAATCCTTCCTCATGAATATGAAAAGATGCTGCCAAAATCATAATCGCCCTCTGACCTTGAAAAACAGTGACCCTTCTAACCGAAAAACTTTTACCGTCCCTTATGGTTGAGACTTCAAAACGAATTTCACTATCCAAGTGTCCTGCAGATAAGAAATAAGCATGAACTGAATGCAAAAATCTATCAGGAGAAACAGACCTATAAGCAGCATTTAATGACTGTGCTAAAACTTGACCGCCAAAAACAATTGGACTACCAATGGTTTTACTATGCCCTTGATAAATATTATGCTCTATTGACTTTAGATTCAATATATCTAATAATTCACCTACTGTATTCATGTTATATTTCTACATTTTAAAATTGAAACCAAAAGAAAATCGTAACCCTTCACTACTCCCAAAAAGATTGAAATTTGCAGACATAATATCTAATGATGAAACCCAAAAACCACCTCCGTATGAGTCATGCCAAACCTTGGATTTTTCATCATTATACCATACACGTCCAAAGTCATAGCCTGCAAAAATACCAAATTTTAAGGGTATTAATTTTGTTTTAAAATTATTAAAACTGTATCTAAAATCAAGATTTGAGACCATCGCTTTTGATCCAGAAAACCGCTGAGCTCTGTAACCTCTTAAACCAGATTTACCACCTAAGTGAGCTGCTTGGTAAAACATAAAGCTATCACCTGTCCTAAAACTTGAATTTAAAGTTGTTTTGAGAACCAGTCTTCTATTTCTAATTAATGCGTTATAAAATGACAACTTAGCATCTAGACTTAAAAAAGAGTTTTTAATCATTTCAACATTGCCAATTCCTGAAAAGTTAACATCAAAATAGATGCCTCGTGTTGGGACAATGTAATCATCAAAACTTTGATAATTGTATATTGCCCCTATTGTTGCAAAATATTTTTGACTAAATGTTGAAATATCATCTCTCGGAGGGAATTCGGTAATAAATCTTCCAGGAGTATCTCTTACATTAACACCCTCTAAACCAAATTTGAACCCATAGGTATCTCCCAGATATCCATTTTTATAGACTCCCATAGATAAACTTTGAAAGGCCATTCTAACTCTATTATAATTGAAGCCCTTTTGATTATCAAAATTTTCACTTTCGTTACCTAATCCAAAATAATTATAAGAGTAGCTTTCACTTGTTAAAAACCCATTAATACCTAGATTCCAATCACTTATAAAGTTGGCAAAATCACCATTATAAGAAATATCAAAACCCTCAGTGGCAAAGTAGTAACCTACTTTTAGTTGATGACGTTGTGTAAAAGGAGCTCTTTCAAACCCTCTCATAGTGTATGTATTAGAAACACCTAACATAAATCCGTCGTCGGGGTTATAACCAAAACTAGGAAGTATTGCATTTGAAGAGGAAATATTTTTATTATAATCAAAAACATTTAACTCATAATTATCTGTAAATTTTAAACTGGCATGTTTCTTTGAACTTACACTTCTTTTATTTTTTTTATTGTCATAAATGATACAATTTCTACCATTTAAAATATCAAATTGATCAATACCCAGTCCGCCAACAACTCTTATTTTAATTTTTGAATTACCTCTACCAGATATATTTAATTGATCATTTCCATCTAACATATAGATCCAGATTTCTTTGGTAGCTTGACTATCAAAATTACGATCTAATACAAGTAAAGGCTCTTTTTCTCTTTGTTTTTCATAAATCTGAATTTTAGTTAAACCATTATCTAATCTAGATATCTGAATAATATCTTCATTATCAGAGCCTTGAAGAATGATTAACTTATCTAACATGGAAAGATAAAGTCTTATAATTTGCTCTAATTGATCACGTCTTTGAATAAGTCTATTTTTAATCGCGTCTAGGTAAACACTGTCATAATTGGAATTAATTTGATTAAATATAGAACCTATAACTTCGTCAGTTAATTGATTTTTAATAAATTCTACTTGTTCTAGCCACAACTTATTACTATTTACTTGAACAAGGAGACGATCTAATTGAATAGCAGAATGCGTTAACCATTTAATTGATTTTTTATCAATTTCATTATTGAAGTCTTGAAATTGATTCATAGGTTCAGCAATACCTCTTGCAATATCAAAAATGACTCCATCAAATTTTGAAAAAGCTTGTTCTCTATTTATAGGTATTGGTTCATACACAATTTTGTTTGCTTTATAAACTTGCTTCCAGTACCAATTATTTTTATCTCTACTCCAATCGCCTACTAACAAATCTATCAAACGAGCATTAACATACATTTCTTCATCAATACTGCTTTTAGCCCCAGCTCTTAATTGTTCGAACAAGTCATCAGAACTAATTATTTTATTTGTATTTGAAGTACTTTGTTTTGTTTTGTTATAAAATGGCAATGGCTCAATAATACATACCTCATCTCCTAAAAAGGCATTATAGCTCCCAAGAGCTTTTTGTTTGGGTAAGTATACATATTCCGAACTCTGAAAATTAACATTAACTGTTTTAAGTAATCCATTAACTACAGCGTTAGAAAAAGGAAAAGAAGCTGTGTGTAAATCATTAATTAATGTTTCTATTACTGTTTGCTTCAAATCATCTTCAACATAAGAGTCTTTAAAAAAAAGGTGTTGGAGGTATTGAACAGATTCTTTTTTAGCGGCTTTAATCACATAATAATCGCCAGATTCGGATTCCACTATCACAGACCTATATAACGAACTATAACCTTTTCTTAATACTTTAACCCCTCCAAATAAAGAGTCTAAATTAATAATGGGTAATCTTATATCTTTACTGTATTCATCTCTATAAAAATCTCCCCATAATTTTTTATAAATTTCAGGCTTTCCAATAGTTTTTTTGTCATATAATGGCCTAGTTATATGTTCAGAAAAATCGTTTTTAATTAATTCATCATAACTAGTATCAGTATTATGAAGTACTTTATTCCCAAAGATAAGATGAGGCTTATTTTGTTTTTCGCCATAAAAGTTAACCCATGAGGTACCATCTTCATAAATTAACAACTCTGCAAAACCTATATTACCATATGAAAATATACCATTTAGTCCCAATGAAGATGCGGATGATACAGAGCCTGTACCAGAAATAATTTGCTTGATGTTTCCTGATTCAATGTATTGTAAATTATGCTCATGTCCTGATAAAAATAACAGGTTGTAATTATTAAAAGCTATAGTTTTTATGCGCTTCATTAGCGCATTATACTTTTCATTAAAACGATCTTGAACAGAAATACCGCCCTGAGAACGAAATTGTGTTAAAATGGAGCCAATACCAGGTAATGGTAATGCTATTTCAAAAGGAAAAATATGATCATTAAATGCATAATATCCTCCACGAATACCATTAGTATAAATGGGGTGATGCATAGCAATTAAAGTTGTTTTATTTTCGGCTGCTCTAACTTCTTCTTCTAAAACTTCAAAAAATCGATTTCTGGTTTTGATTTTACAATCATCATTAATATCAGGATGATTATTCCAATCTTCAAGATACCATTGGGTATCCAGTATTATCAACTGAACTTTATTTGAAAGCGATACTGAAACTAAAGGACATCCATTTTGAGGATAAAAAGAGGCCATAACATTTGAATAGCTTTTAATTCGCTCCGCATTCTTATTCAAACCGTCTAGGCCGTTTAACCAATCTTTATCCCCTGGAATTAAAATAAGCTCACCGTTAAAAAAATCCAACTCACGAAAAAGTGACACGTCATAAGAATTATCACCTAAAAAAAGGAGATGGGAAGAGTTTAAACCTGATTTTATTTCATGCTTTTTTAATAAATCTAAACCCGTAAGTAATGAACTATCTATTTGCTTTTCTCCAACATCTCCAAGCAAATATATGGCATGATCAATATTTTTATCAGGTAAGTTTTTAGATGATATCGCCCTAATTTGCAATCCTTTAGTAGCACAACTAGAAATTAGAAATGTAATAAGTAATAGTGCAAAAAGAGACTTAATATTATTCATAAATCACGAGCTACATGATAACATTGAACAGCCAACTTTATGTCTAGCCCATTCAGGACGTTTAGCAAACCACTTGTTAAACTGCTCCTGATTATCATAAGGATTTTTTATCATATTGTAAACTTCGTCTAACATAGAATAATCCTCTTTTTCAGCAGCTTCTATAACCATTTGCGAAATGTAATTTCTTAAAACATACTTGGGATTAACAGCATCCATTTGCTGCTTCTTTGTATTAAAAATAAGGGCTTCTTTGGCAAGTCTTTGCGAATAATTAGAAAACCATGAACGCCATTTTTTGATAAATGTTTTTTGTTTCAGTTTAGAAAGATCATATAGAGACAAGGATAGGTAGAATTCTAAATCAAAGTTTTTAAAAGACTTATAATCGAAATCTGAAAGCGTTCTAAAAAAGATTGTCATATCTGTTTCTGCTTCTAATAATAAATCTTCTAATTGAGATACTAACAGGGCGTCGTCGTCTTCAGGTTTACTCAAACCAAGTTTAGAGCGCATCATGTCTAAAGATTCTAACCCGTATGATTTTTTATATTTTTCTAATATCTCCTCAAAAGGTTTAGCATCATTTACTAGAGGGTATAAAGCATTTGCAAGCTGATATAAATTCCACAACCCCATATTAGGTTGACTGCCATATGCATAGCGTCTGTGTTGCGCGTCTGTTGTATTAGGCGTCCAACTATAATCAAAACCCTCTAACCATCCATAAGGACCATAATCTATAGTTAATCCTAAAATAGACATGTTATCAGTATTCATGACCCCATGAGTAAAACCTACCCTCTGCCATTCAATAATCATCTTCAATGTAAGTTGAGCAACCTCAGCAAAAAAAGCAATATAGGTTTGCTTTTTAGGGGTTCCTAAATGATTAAAAAATTGTTTAATTGTATAATCTGTAAGTTGCTTTAATTGTTTTTGATCATTTCTTGCTGCAAAAATTTCAAAATTTCCAAACCTAACAAAAGAAGGAGCAACTCTACAAACAATAGCTCCAGGTTCATATTTTGAATTACCATTGTACATAATATCACGTAAAACCTTGTCACCTGTTAAGCATAATGATAATGCTCTAGTTGATGGGACTCCAAGATGAAACATTGCTTCACTACATAAATACTCTCTTATTGAAGATCTTAAAACAGCCAATCCGTCTGCAGATCTGGAATATGGTGTTTCGCCAGCTCCCTTTAATTGTAATGCCCATCTCTTATTTTTACTTTTTAGTTCAAATAAATTAATAGCTCTTCCATCACCAAGTTGCCCTGCCCATTGTCCAAACTGGTGTCCTCCATAACACATGGCATATGGAGCAGTTTCAGGATAGGAATCTGTGCCTGAAAAAAGATTTAAAAATGATTTAGAAGACAATTCACTTTTTGAAATATTTAGTGTCTTTGCCATCACATCAGACACATGAATAAGTTGAGGAGCTGATGGTTTTTTTGGAGTTACAAATGAAAAAGCTGCATCTAAAACCTGTCTTCTAGAATTAGATGTTATAACATCGGCTGTTAAATCCTTATTGAATGTATCTGAGATGTTAAACTTCATTTTAACTTGTCTGCATAGAGTTTTCTTAATTTTGTAAGCTTTGGTGTGATTACAGCTGCACAATAAGATTGTGATTTATTTTGCTCGTAATAATTCTGATGATAATCCTCTGCTTCAAAATAATTAATTAATGGAGAAACTTCAGTTAGAATAGGATCTTGATAATAAGACTTCAATTCATTAATCACACTATTTGCTGTTAGTTTTTCCTCATTAGATTTATAAAAAACGACTGATCTGTACTGTGTACCTATATCGCCACCTTGCCTATTTAAAGTCGTAGGATCGTGACTAGTCATGAAAACCACCAACAAATCATGAAGCGTTATTAAAGTTTCATCATAAGAAACCTTTACAACTTCAGCATGACCTGTAAGTCCTGAACAAACCTCACGGTAAGTAGGTTTTCCTGGAGCATTACCGCCCGAGTATCCAGATTCAATTTTTTCTACACCTTTAAGTTCTTTTAATATTGCCTCGACACACCAAAAGCAACCCCCTCCAACTACAATTTCATCTAAATTATTCATTTGCATTTAATTTTAATGATAGCGAATTTACACAATACCTAAGTCCACTTGGTTCTGGTCCGTCTGGAAATACATGGCCCAAATGGGCATCACAACTATTACACTGTATCTCAACCCTAACCATTCCAAATGAGACATCTTTAATGTACTTTATGGCATTAATTTTAATAGGCTGGGTAAAACTAGGCCAACCAGACTTAGAATCGTATTTAATGGTTGAATCAAAAAGCTCTTGACTACAACATGTACAACTATATATTGCAGATTCAAACGCCTCACAACTTGAACTAGAATTTGGAGGTTCTGTGCCATGATGCCTAGTAATTTTAAATACCTCATCAGTTAAAACGGATTTCCAATAAGTTTCAGATTTTTCAACTCTGTTTTCTGGTTCTGGATTCCCATTTACAACAAATCCCATAATATTTTTCCACGTAAGCATCTTTTTTTTTAACAAAGATAAGGTATAATTGAGCTAAATAATTTTTAATGAAATCATAAAAATTAAATCACTTCCAATATTTAAATTACAATTCTTTTTAGTCGAGAAGAATAATTAAATTACATTTGTAAAATTGCTTTATTTATTAAAAAATAATCATGAAAAATTTTTTAAAGTTAGGATTTCTCCTTGTTTATTTCTTTTCTTTTTCACAAACTAAAAGCAACTACCAAATTGGTATCTTGGTGGATAAAGAAACCAACGAGACAATGCCGCTTCTTAATCGTTTGAAGGAAGAGATTATTGGTGTTGTTGGAGAGGACGCCAATATTATTTTTTCTGAAGACACCATCTTGTCTAATAATTTTAATCTAGAATTAGCTCAACAACAATACAACCAACTTAGCAATAGTGATGTTGATATTATTTTATCAATTGGTCTTATAAACAGTATAGTTGTTAGTAAACAAAATAGTTTTAACAAGCCAACTGTTGTTTTTGGAGAAATGGTAAAAGAAACCCTACACTATGACACATCTAAAGCAAAATCTGGGGTTCCCAATCTTACTTATTTATTTAGCTCAAGCTCGTTCAGTTATGATTTGAAAACTTTAAAAGAACTTACTGCATTTGATAATGTTGGAATCATAATGGATCATGTTTTTTCAGACATTGTTGATATAGACAGCCTTATTGCACCTATTTGTAATGAATTAGGTACTTCATTCAAAATAATTCCATTCTTTGAAGATACTAATATTGCTTCTGAGCTTGATGATATTGATGCCGTTTATATGGCAGGTACGTTTTTTTTAACAGATGAAACTGTAAAGTCGTTAGCTAGTATTTTTAAACAAAAAGGCATCCCTTCTTTGACAAACACTGGGAAAAAAGATGTTGAAAATGGTATCATGGTTTCAACAAAATCTGACGATGATTACGAACAATTTATACGCCGTATTGCTTTAACTATTGAATCTTACATTAATGGAGAAAAACTAGAAGGTCTTCCAATTTTCATGACCTTTTCACCAAAAACAATTATAAATTTTAATACAGCAAATGAGGTTAAAATACCACTTAAATTAAGTCTCATTGAGCAATCAGAATTTACCGGTTCTTTTACCAATGTTAGTCATGATGAAAAATTTAATTTAATTTCTTTTTTAGATAAAATTGTATCTGATAATTTAAGCTTAGCAAGTGAACAAAAAACTATTGATTTAGCTGATCAAAATGTGAGTTTAGCTAAAAGTAATTACATACCAAATATCACCGCCAATGCAAGTACTGTCTATACAGATCCAAATTTGGCCGAAAACAGCATGGGTTTATACACTGAGTTCAACACTTCAGGAAATATTGCTTTAAATCAAACCATTTTCTCTGAACAAGCCAATGCTAATATCAATATCCAAAAGAAACAACTTAAAGCAGTAGAAGAAAGTTTTAACGCCACTCAACTAGACGCTATATATAACGCAGCTTACAGTTATTTTTACACCTTAATTTTAAAGGCTAATGCCAATATACAACTTAAGAATCTTGACCTTACTAAGAAAAACTTACAACTCGCCGAGCAAAACTTTAAAGCTGGACAATCTGGAAAATCAGATCTCTTAAGATTTAAGAGTGAAATGGCTCAAGATACTCAGTTACTTGTAGAAGCTTACAATGCATTAAAAGAAGGGTATTACCGACTGAATCAACTCGTAAATAACCCTGTTAATTTGGAGATCGATATCGAAGATGCTGAATTGAGTGAAGGTGTATTTGAAAAATATAATTATAAGGAAATTCAAGATATTCTAGACAATCCTGCTTTGCGTGAATTTTTTATAGATTTCTTGGTTGAAGAGTCCAAAGTTAATGCTCCAGAATTAAAAGCTATCAACTTCAATCTTGAGGCTATTGATCGTTCTATAAAATTGAGTGGTACTGGAAGACTCCTTCCTACACTTGGGTTAAGAGGACAATACAATACCGTATTCGATAGAAGTGGAGCTGGTGCTGACAATCCACTTATAACACCCCAAAATAACTATAATGTAGGATTGAATATTTCTTTACCTCTTGTAAATAACAATGTAAATAACATTAATAAACAAACTGCAATCATTCAAAAAGATCAGCAAACTATAAATAAAGAAAATTTTGAATTAAATCTAGACACCAATATTAGAACAACCGTTTTAAATCTAATCAACCAGATTTCTAATATTGAACTATCTAAAATATCTGAAGACACTGCAAGAGAAGCTCTTGACCTAACGCAAACCTCATATAACAACGGTGCTGTCAATATTGTTCAACTTCTTGATGCTCAAAACAATTATTTAAGAACGCGATTAGCAAGTAATAACGCGGTCTATAATTACCTAATAATTAATTTAAAACTTGAACGTTATTTAGGCTACTTTTTCCTATTAAATTCTGAAGAAGACAACCAAGCCTTTAGACAACGTTTCATGGATTATATAGAATCTCAAAAGTAAAACTTACTCTTTATGAAAAACAGTTTCAAAACTTACATCTGCATTACTCTATTTTCAATAACACTTTGGACTTGTGGTTCAAAAGACGATACCAAAGAAGTCATACTTAGACCTGTTAAATTTGATATTGTAAAAGACGCTAATACTGGACAGAATAAAACCTTTACTGGCACTTCAAAAACAGATAAAATTATCAATCTTAGTTTTCGATCTAGCGGCATTATAACTACTCTAGACATGAAATTAGGTCAAAAAGTTAAAACTGGAGATTTATTGGCTCAACTTGACAATGTTCAAGCACGTTTAAATTATGAAAATTCTATTTCAGCTCTAAATAGTGCTGAATCGCAAATGAATACTGCCAAGTTAAATTATAACCGAATTCGTTTATTGTACGAAAAGGGAAGCTCATCATTAAGTGATTTTGAAGCAGCAAAAAATTCTTTCAAAACAGCACAGCAGAGTTTTGAATCGGCCAAACGCTCTGTTTCTATTCAAAAGGAACAAGTACGATTTGGGTACATCTATGCTACAAACGATGGTGTTATTGCCTCTGTACAATCTGAAATAGACGAGAATGTTAGTCCGGGACAAATTGTTGGAACGTTAAACTCTGGTACTGATATGGAAATTGCTCTTGGAATTCCCGAAAATGTAATTAATAAAATTACTGAAGGTATGCTTGTAGATGTTTCTTTTGCCTCAATTGAAAATACTTTTAAAGCTAAAGTAACTGAAGCCTCACCTGCTTTAGATGTAAATACGGCTACTTACCCAGTTCGTGTAACCATAGTTAATCCTGGCGACGAAATTAAAAGTGGTATGGCTGCTAATGTTACATTTCATTTTAATGATGCCATTGATAAATCTAAAAAACTTATAGCACCAATGACTGCAGTTGGAGAAGACAGTAATGGGAATTTTGTGTTTCTAATTACAGAGGAACAAAATTCAGTAGTAGTTAATAAAAAACCTGTAAAAATTGGTGATCTAACTCCTCAAGGTTTTGAAATCTTATCAGGATTAGAAAAAGGACAAAAAATTGCAACAGCAGGTTTGCAAACACTCTTAGACGGGCAAAAAGTTAAATTGCAATAAGACACACAATCTATTATGAATCTTACTCAATTTTCAATAAACAAAAACAGGATAACTTTCACCATCCTAACTACTATTATAATTTTAGGAGTTACGCTATACCAGTCACTTCCAAGAGATAGTATGCCTCCATATACTGTGCGCGTTGCAACAATTGTCTCTGTTTTCCCGGGCGCAAGTCCTGAACGTGTTGAACAATTGGTCACTGATAAAGTTGAAAAGGTATCTCAAGAACTTCCTGAACTGGATGAAGTAAGTAGTAATTCAAGAACAGGTCTATCTGTAGTGACAGTTACTTTAAAAGACCAAGTTAAACCTGAAAAACTGCAATCTGTTTGGGATCGATTAAGAAGAAAATTAGAAGATATTGAAGGGCTTCCCTCTGGTGTAAAACCCGATTTAAAAGATGATGGTATTGGAGATGTTTATGGCATTGTAATTGGACTTACTTCCGATGGCCATTCATATGCTGAAATGAAAGAGTTTGCTGATGATATAAAAGATGAACTTATAAAATTACCTCAAGCTGCGAAAGTGGAGCTAGGTGGAGTACAAGACGAAAGGGTTTTTATTGAGTTTGATAATTCTAGACTAAAAGAATACAACTTAAGTTCAAATAAACTTCAAAACATAATTTCATCTACTAATATTTTGAGTTCTGGTGGACAAATCAATGTCGATGATGAACGTATAATTCTCGAACCAACTGGAAATTTTAATGCTATACAAGACATTAAACAAATGCTAATTCCCGTAGGGCAAAATGGCACCCAATTGTTACAACTTCAAGACATCACTTCCATTAGAAAAGGATACATCACACCAGCTTCACAAATTGTGAAAGTTAATGGTAGAAATGCTATTTCTATTCATGTTAATCTAACAGAAGGGTCAAATATCATTGCATTGGGTGATGAAGTAAATCGTGTGACCGATAAATGGATAACAAAATTACCTGTGGGATTGGAACTTTCAAGACTATCGTCTATGGATAGTTATATTGATAATAAAATCAATGATTTTGTAATTAATCTATTGCAGTCTGTAAGCATTGTTCTTATTGTTATGTTAGTGTTTCTTGGATTGCGATCAGGAAGTATTATTGCAAGTTTAATTCCTATTGTTGTAATTATGACTTTAATGCTCATGGGCGTTATTAATATGGGTCTTAACCAAGTAACACTTGCTGCATTAATTATGGCGCTAGGAATGATGGTAGACAATGCAATTGTTGTTGCAGAAACCATTATGGTAAAACTTGAGCAAGGTGAAGAAAAAAAGAAAGCAGCTATAGACGCGTGTAGTGAATTATTTACTCCCTTATTAATTTCTACATTAACTACTTCTGCTGCGTTTTTATCTTTTTACTTAGCAGAATCAACAATGGGTGATATTGTGGGACCTATATTCGTTGTGATTTCCATGGCTTTGTTGTCCTCTTGGATAATTGCACTTACTGTAATTACTTTATTTTGTTTTATGTTCTTAAAAATGGAACTCAAAACAGACAAAAAACCAAGTATTATTGACCGTATTATTAAGCAACTAAAAGGTGTTTACAAAAATTATATTTTACTGGCCTTAACCAATAAAGTTAAAGTAATTATAGGGATATTTATTTTGTTCATTGCTTCACTTTATGGTTTTACTAAAGTAGCTTTTGTATTTTTCCCGGATAGTGACAGAAACCTTATAACTATTGATATAAATCTTCCAGAAGGAAATAGAATTGAAAGTACTGAAAAGTTAGTACGTGACATTGAAACATATATATCAGATTCTTTGGTTGTTAATGAAAATAGATTTGTTGGGATTTTAGACTGGTCATCATATATAGGAAAAGGCCCTGAATCCTATGACCAAGGCTACACTCAAGATGAAGCAAATTCTAATTATGCACACATATTAGTTAACACCTCAAGTGCTGAATTTAATAACCTTATGATTAACAAAATAGATAAGTTTTGTTTTAATACTTTCCCAAATGCTGATATAAAAGTAGGTGCATTAGCCTCTGGTGGTGGTGGAACACCTATAGAAATTAAAGTTTCAGGTGATAACCCTGATATTCTATCAGAAATTTCAGAACAAGTTAAAACCAAACTTACTGCATTAAAAGGGACAAAAAATGTTAAAGATGATTGGGGTCCAAAGAGTAAGAAGTTTATAATAGATATTGATCAAAATAGAGCTAAATCTGCAGGAATTACCAGTCAAGATATAGCTGTTTCGCTTCAAACAGTTTTAGATGGTTTTAAAACTGGAGAATACCGTGAAGATGACAAATCTATACCCATTCTTTTAAGAAATGATAAAAGCGAACAACAAACTCTTGAAAGCATAGAAACTCTTAATGTCTACGCACAATCTACAGGAAAAAGCGTGCCTTTACTGCAAGTTGCAAGCATCGTTCCTACTTGGCAATATGCAACTATTAAACGTTATAATATTATAAGAACAATTAATGTTTCAAGCGAGCTTAATGAAGAGGGTAATGCATCTCAGATTACCAAAGCTATGACCCCTTGGTTAAACGAGCAAATGGAAAGTTGGCCTGAAGATTACACTTATGAATACGGCGGTGATTCTAAAAACACTGCAGATAATATGGGTGCGGTTATTAAATATCTTCCTTTATCTGGTTTTATTATAATTTTATTACTTATAATTCAATTTAACTCTATCAGAAAAATGAGTATGGTAGTTTTAACAATACCTCTTGCAATTATTGGTGTGGTAATTGGTTTACTTATTTTTCAAGAGCCTTTTGGATTTATGCCTTTTCTTGGTGTAATCTCTTTAGCAGGTATAGTAATTAATAATGCCATTGTACTTATTGACCGCATGGAGATTGAAATGAATGAATTAAAACGATCTGAAGAAGATGCCGTAATTGCTGCATGCCTTCAAAGGTTTAGACCTATTTTATTGGCCACATTTACTACAGTATTAGGTCTTATTCCATTGTACCTAAGTGGCGGTGAAATGTGGGAAGGTATGGCTGTAAGTATTATGATTGGTTTGATATTCGGAACCATAATTACACTAATTTTTATACCATCAATGTATAGTGTACTATATAAAGTTAATTATAAGAATTATAAATTTAACGACGAATTACTTGAGGACTAGTGTATAATAAACTCTATCAATACCGGTTTGAATTATTTATTTTGAGCCTTTGCCTTATACTCTTTGGCTCACTCTTATTTCACATTGGAAATTATGAAACTAGAATACTTCCTATTTTCTTTATTTTCAATATTCTAACAGGTATTTTATTAATTTCAAAGCATAAAATTTTAAGTAGGATCTTTCTTTTCCTTTTATTCTATGCCATATTTATATTTATTGTATCTGTGATTTACAACAAACCAAGCAGAGACTATTTATTCACGAGAATTATTGTATATCTAATTTTTTACACAACGGTAACGATAACATTGATTAAGCAAATTTGGGACTCCAAAATTGTTGACAAAAGTGTTTTTCTTGGTTTAATGAGTGGCTATATATCTCTTGGACTTATCGCATTTTTCATGTTTCTAGCTATTGAATACTCATTTCCAAATTCATTTGATGGCTTATCTAATATTATAATAAATGGTGCTTCATTTAAAAATGAAAGTCTCTTATATTATAGTTTTATAACACTTTTAACTATTGGCTACGGTGAAATCACACCATTAACAGCTATGGCCCAAAAAGCTTCAATTCTAACGGGGCTTATGGGACAATTTTATATAGTTATTGTTACAGCCGTAGTAATAGGAAAATATATTTCTAACCCAAAAAAATCATAAATACCATGAAATCTTTAATTGCTTCACTTTTACTCTTTTTAACCTTGACAAGTTGGGCTCAACCACTTCCTAAATTATTTAAAAATTTAAGCAAATCAGTTGTTTTCATTGATGTTGTAAGCTATGATTACACCAACCTCATCTATAATCAAACTGTTGGAGAAGAGGAATCTCTTGGATCGGGAGTTTTAATTTCAGAAAACGGAATGATTTGGACTGCTTCACATGTTATTCAGCATGCTGAAAAAATAAAAGTTGAATTTTTGGATGGAGATATTTATGAGGCCGAGGTAATCGCTTCAGACCCTAACGCAGACGTTGCACTTTTAAAAATTAAATCAGGTTTTGAATTAAAAAATAAAACGGTAGCAGTTATCGGTGATTCCGACAAAACAGAGGTTGGTGAAGATATCTTCGTTATAGGTGCCCCTCATGGGTTTAAGCAATCACTTTCTAAAGGAATTGTTAGTGGCCGTTATTCTCCAGAATCATTAAGTAATGATTTCGATACAGTAGAATTTCTTCAAACAGATGCAGCTATAAACCCAGGAAATTCTGGTGGGCCAATGTTTAATATGAAAGGGGAAATTGTTGGAATTGCTAGTAGAATTTACACATTATCTGGTGGTTTTGATGGTATTGGATTTGCAGTTACTTCAAATGTAGCAAAAGCTGTCCTGGAGGATTCTAACAGTCCTTGGACCGGTATGGAATCTATTGTTCTTTCAGAAGACATGGCTAGCATCCTTAATGTCCCTCAAAAATCAGGTTTATTAATTTTAAAGTTATCCTCAAAAGGATCTGTTGCAAAACTTGGACTTAGAGGTGGTTTTATACCATCTACAATAGCTGGAAAAGATATTTTATTAGGTGGTGACATTGTTCTTGAGTTTGCTGGTATAGAAATTCAAAACCAGTCATCAATATATGCAATTAAAGAAAAATTAAAGGCTTTAAATAAAGGAGAGAAAGTTAGTTTTTCTGTTCTCAGAAACGGAGCTATTGGCAAAGGAGAATTTGAAAAACAATAATTAAAAAAATGGCATAAAAAAAGCTTAAGTTATCTTAAGCTTTTTTTGTGCGGGCGGAGAGACTCGAACTCTCACACCTCGCGGCACTAGATCCTAAGTCTAGCGTGTCTACCAATTCCACCACGCCCGCAATTATTGGACTGCAAATATAAAAATTAGTTTTAAAATTCAAACGTATCTATTAAAATTATTTAGCCTTTCGTACTTTTGACTTAAATACCAAAATATGGATAATATCAACAATTATATAGAGACAAATAAAGAGCGATTTCTCAATGAATTAAGTGAATTACTAAAAATTCCTTCAATCAGTGCAGATTCAAAATATGAATCGGATGTTTTAAATGCTGCCTCATATGTTAAGGAGTCTTTAAATAATGCAGGTTGTCAAATTACAGAAATTATTGAAACTGACGGTTTCCCAGTAGTTTATGGAGAAATTACAGTTAATCCTAATGCCCCAACTGTATTAGTTTATGGCCATTATGACGTTCAACCAGCAGACCCTATTGAATTATGGAGTAATCCTGCATTTGAACCTACGATCAAAAAAACTTCAGATCACCCAGAGGGCGCAATTTATGCAAGAGGGGCTAGCGATGATAAGGGACAGATATTTATGCACATTAAAGCCTTAGAATATTTGAATCATACTAAAAATCTTGGTTGTAATGTGAAATTTATGATTGAAGGGGAAGAAGAAATAGGAAGTGTTAACCTTTATAATTTTGTTGAACAACATAAAGAAAAATTAAGCAATGATATTATTTTAATCTCTGACACTGGTATGATTTCTAATGATTTGCCCTCAATAACAACAGGTCTAAGAGGTCTTAGCTATGTTGAAGTTGAAGTTACTGGACCTAATAGAGATTTACACTCAGGTCTATACGGTGGTGCCGTAGCGAATCCTATAAACATTTTATCAAAAATGATTTCACAACTTCATGATGAACATAACCGAATAACTGTTCCCGGGTTTTATGATTTTGTTGAAAATCTTAGTGAAAAAGAACGTGAAGTTATGAATACTATTCCTTTTGATA
The DNA here is from genome assembly GCA_042091495.1 of Bacteroidota bacterium. Lineage (GTDB taxonomy): Bacteria > Bacteroidota > Bacteroidia > Flavobacteriales > Flavobacteriaceae > JBELHJ01. The sequence goes on along the minus strand of JBELHJ010000007.1, from coordinate 33,514 downwards.
TTAAAGCCTACAAAACATCTATTGATATTGATGATACGTATGGAGAAAAAGACTTCACCACATTAGAAAGAGCTTCTGTACGTCCCAGTCTAGATGTTAATGGTATTTGGGGTGGATATATTGGAGAGGGAGCTAAAACAGTAATTCCAAGTAAAGCATATGCAAAGATTTCAATGCGCTTGGTACCTAATCAAGATTGGAAGCGTATAACTCATATTTTTAAAGATTATTTTGAAAGTATTGCTCCAAAAGGAGTACGAGTGAAAGTTAAACCACATCATGGAGGACAAGGATACGTTACCCCTACAAATACTATAGCTTATCAAGCTGCATCAAAAGCATACCAAAATACCTTTAATAAATTACCAATTCCACAAAGAAGTGGAGGAAGTATACCTATTGTTGCATTATTTGAAGAAATTCTTGAGAGTAAGTCTATCTTAATGGGGTTTGGTTTAAATTCAGATGCAATTCATTCTCCAGATGAACACTTTGGTATTTGGAATTTCTGTAAAGGCATTGAAACCATAGTTGATTTTTATTATCAATACGAATTACTATACGGGGAAAATTAAAAAAACCCTCAGTATTGAGGGTTTTACATAAAATAGTTAGTTAGCTATACAGAAATACTACGAAGTAAATCACGTTCACTTTGGCCGTTAATATTTCTTCTAAATCCGTGAATTAAGGAAGCTTCTTTTGTAGAAACAGACAAAATAATTTTTTTGAAATCATCAAAACTATTTGGTAGCTCCTCATTAAAATATCCTATAGAATCAATTTCACTCTTATTAAACAAAAATCTGACACCTGCCTTAATAGCAGACACAAGTCCTTTGTTTCTTTTAACATCTAAAATACTTACTAAATCCCCTACCTCATTTTCCAATTCATGCAACAAAGAAAGTGTATTGTCTTTACTTCCAAAATTTACAAAACATAGGTGATAACCCGATTCTGTATTTATGAAATCCGTAAATTGGCTCACGGAAATTTTGTCTTCTACATCACTGCAAGGAATAATTATTCCAACCTTCATTGACTTTGGTTTTAATTGTTAAACATAAATATATCAATCAATTGCAAACCAGTACTTAATATTCGATTAGATACGCTTTTTATCCAATGAATAGATTAAAACAGCCGTCAAATAAAAAACCCAGCTTAAAAGCTGGGCCTTAATAACTTATAATAAGTTTAATCGTTTCATCAACTCGGGCCTATTAGACCTACTTACAGGTACCAAATCCTTTTTTATTAAAACACTATTATCCTCTATGTCAATAATCTCTTTAACATTTATGATGTAAGATCTGTGAACTTTTAAAAACAAGTGATCAGGTAATTTTTCTTCAATCTTTTTAAGAGTAGAATGAACGGTATAATTTTGTTCTGATGTTTTTACGTTAATATAATCCCCTTTTGCCTCTACAAGATAGATGCTTGGAATATCAATTTTTATTAATCTTCTATCAATATTAACATACAAATCATTCTCAGACGAATCTTGAACACTAATTCCATTTACTTTTGAATTATTATAGCCTTGTTCAGCCTTAGATATAGCTTTTTCAAACCTTGGGAAAGAAATAGGCTTTAATAAATAATCAACTATACAATTGTATTCAAAAGCCTCAATTGCAAAATTGTTATCAGAGGTTGTTAAAATTACTTGAGGTGGATTCTTAAGAGTTTGTATGAAGTCAAAACCCGTAAAATCTGGCATATGGATATCTAAAAAAATCAAATCAACTTCATTATGATTCAAATATTTTATAGCTTCAATCGCATTAGAAAACTCATTAACAACTTTAACATTGTCAATATTAGAACACAGTTGATTAATAATTAATCTAGCTGTCGATTCGTCATCTATAATTATACAATTCATTTTTTTTAAATTTTGTTTATGTAGTCAGTTAATATATCTAAAGCAGCACCAAAATCCTCAACTAATGATGTATTTGATGCTTTTAATAAATCTTCGTGTTTTACAGCCAAAGCATAAGTTTTTTTCAAACCCAAAATACTGATTTTATGTTTAAGTTTGTGAACATTTTCAGCAGCTAATTTAAGTTTTTGGTTCTTAACGTTTTCCGTATACTCATTTAATTCACCTGGAAACTCTTCTCGAATTACTTCTAAAATTTTATTTTCAAATGATTTATCTCCTCCAGATAAAGAATTTAAATATGATAAATCAGGTTTTTCCATGAATTGTAAATATGGTTACAATAGTAATTTTAAAAATTCACTTTAACGAAATTAAACAGTATTTTATAAAACTATTGTTTTTTTTTATATAAACAAATATTTAATTAACAGATACTTAAGTATTTTTCGTCCAATTTTTTAGTTCAAACTCAAAATGAGATACTTAATACATTTTATTAAAGCCTATTTTTTGATTGTAAAAAAGAATGTAGTTCCCTCTCCAAGTTTACTCTCTAACCAAATTTTTCCTCCATAAAGATTAACAATTTTATTTACAATTGATAATCCTATTCCAGAGGATTTTGTGTCTTTGGTTAAGGATTGAAACACATTGAAAATTTTATGATGGTATTTTTCATCAATCCCAATTCCATTGTCAGATATTGAAAATTTATAGAAAAGTTCATCTGATTCATAAAGAATTTTCACCTTCCCTTCATCCTTATCAATGAATTTAACAGCGTTGGTTATTAGGTTTTGAAAAAGTTGTTTGAACTGAGTATAATCGGCTTTAATTTGGGGAGGCATTGCGCCTATTTGAATAGTAATATGTTCAGGAACAAAAATGTACTCAACAATTTCATTTAAAAGTTTTTTAATATCGATTGATGTAAACTTGATTTGCTCAAAACTTATACTGGAATAAATAAGAACATCTGAAATGAGGTTCTCCATATGTTCCAGAGACTTATCAATATTATCAAAATAAATTTTTGAGCTATCGTTTAACAACTCCTCATTATCTTCTTTTATCCATGACAATAATGCACTAATACTCCTTAGAGGTGACTTAAGATCATGGGAAACAATATGAGCGTATTCCTCTAAAGCCTCATTCTTTTTTGCCAACTCTTTATTTATTTTAATATACTTCCCTTCTGCTTCTTTCCTTTTTTCAAGACTTATTGCATTATTTAATTGCATTGCAATTACTCTAGAGATATTAATCAACGTAACTAATTGCCCCTCATTAAAAAAGTATTTTTCGGGATGTTCAGAATCTATAATACCAATTATATGCCCCTCCACAACTATTGGTACTGTTATTTCTGAATAATTGTATTCTATATCTTTTATATACCTAGAATCTTTTGAAGTGTCATGAATTAGCTCAGGTATTCCAGATTTGGCAACAGATCCTACAATCCCCTCACCTATTGGTATAACTAGAGGATTTAATATTTCTTTATCTTTTACCTTACTACCGTATGCAGCAATTTGTTCCATCGAATTAGTTTCTTCATTTATCAAGTAAATGACACAATCCTCAGTATCAAGATAATTAGCAATATTAATAAGTATCTCCCATGCTATATCGTAATAATTTGTTTTTCCAAGAATAGATTTGGCAATATTATTGATTACAAAATTTGATTCTTTTAAACGTGAAGACAGGTGATATAATTCTGCTGATTTCTCCTCAAGAATTTTTTCAGCATTTTTTCGAGCTAATTTTTCTCTTTTGAGTGCTCTTTTTAATATGTCTATCTCACTATGATTCATTAAATTTCTTCAATCAAGAATCTAACTTCAGTACCGTCAGGCTTAATTTTTTCGAGTATTATATTTGCTTTTTTATCAAAATGCTCAAAGGTTTTAGTCATTAAACCTAATCCGAAATGATGCATGGCTTTATCTGATTTATATATCATTTCAAGACTATTGTCTTTTAAAGAAACAACATCAAAAGTGGGTAGAGAAGCATCTGGATAAATTTTTTGAACCTCAACATGAATATGTTTTTCTATTGAAGCTAACATCTCTAAAGGCGACGAGTACTTGGCAATTAGTTGACCGTAATTTGATTCTAGAACAGAGAAAAAAAACTCACCATAAATCCTTAGTAAATCGTCAATTTCAATACCTGTATTATCATGTAAATTTTGAAGTAACTGCAGCATCTCTGAAAACTCGTAAGTTCCTATTGCAGTATAAATTCCTTTAGACCCGAGATCAGACTGTGAGATAATCCTATCAACCATTTCTAAACCAAATTTTTGTTCTACAAGTTCCAAAAATTCAGTAAAAACAATACCTTTCATTATTTTAAAATTAATTCATTACAACTCCAATAATCAAGAAGATTCTGAATTTTCAAAATGTAATCTTCATATTTAAGAGGCTTTAAAACATAACCTGCTATACCTATTTTGTAACATTCTAGTAGATCCTTTTGATTTTTAGAGGTAGTTAATATTATAGCTGGAATGTATCTAAGATTTTCATCGCTTTTGAGAATTGACAAAAATTCAATCCCATTCATTTTGGGCATATTTAAGTCAAGCAAAATGATATCTGGAAGAAAATTATCAACTTTGAGAGTCTTTAAAGCTTCCTCACCATTATTAGCAATAACAATTTTGTGATTCAATTTGAGTTTAGTGATTGTTCTATTGAGTTTCATAACTTCAATAGTATCATCCTCAATTAATAAAACATTTAATTCTACTTTCATAAATTATTTTTGAAAACACAAAATATTTTTAATTAGATAAAAAACAATAATTATTCGATGAGTATCACAATTAATATAGATGAATTGCAATTATAGATAGACTAATGAATTTATACAAAAATTATGTTTACCTATTTACTAAATATAATAAAGATCTTATAATTATTAAGACTATTCCAAATAAATAAATAAGCTTAAATATTAACTTTAAATAACCTTATAAATTGTTGGTTTACTTGGTGAAGCGTCATTTTCAATGGGAGCTATTTGTAAATTTAAAATATAAGTTCCATCATTAATTATATCATCTATATAAATAAATTCTGTTATGGTTGCTGATACTCTAACTTCACCATTAGTGTTCCAAAAGGCATTATGGCATAACAACGCTCCATCATCTTTTTCTTTATCAACACTTGGTAAATCAATTAGCAAATGGTCTATTCCAATTTCTCTAAGGTAAATTGCAGCATCTTCTTCTAGATATGGTGGGTTTGAATGGGAATAATTTTTATTCTTTTTAGACTCATTATTTGGTAAAGTTCTTATGATAAGTGATTTGATATTAGGATTACATATTTTAGACTGAATTTCAGCTTTAGTTATTATAAAATCCCCTCCAATATGCTTGGGATAAACTGAAATCAATTCCGATAAATAAAAATAAGTTTTAAGTGCATGATTAACAGAATAATCACCAGTTAGAATATGTCCAACTGTTTCAGTATGTGTACAATGGGAATGAGGATTAAATGTTATTGAATTAAAATTAACATCCCCCCCTCTAGAAGTACTTCCTACCCAACCATCTAATATAACTGTCTTAAATTTTGGTGGATCGATATACCAAGCATTAACATTCAAATTGGGATCAGGGTTAATTGGGATAGATATATCAATTGGATCTGATAAATCGATTTTATAATCAATTTCTTCAATAGTAATATTAGCAATCATCTAGTTTAGTTTAAATAAATCAGAGGCAATCCCATCCACTAAAAACTTTCCTTTGGAAGTTGCAATTAAAGCACCCGCATCAATTACTAGCAATCCTTCTTTTATAAAGCTTTTGGAGCGATTTTTTAAATATACTAAATAATCTTTACCAAAATCTTTTTCTATTTGTATGAAAGACACACCCCACATGGTTCTTAACCCAGTCATAATTCTTTCATTATATCTATCGATTTTAGTCAATACTTCAACATCTGAAGGTAATATCCCTTTAGATATAGAGGAAATATATTTCAAATTATTAGCAATATTCCAAGATCTGGTTTTTCCATTATAAGAATGGGCTGAAGGGCCTATGCCCAAATATAGCCCACCATTCCAATAGGATGAATTATTCTTACTAAACTTGTTAGGCTTTCCAAAATTGGATAATTCATAATGAATAAAACCTACATCAATTAATTTATTTACGAGAATTTGAAATTGTTCTTGAGACTGCTCATCACTGACTGGCTTAACAATTCCCTTATTAATAAAATGACTTAATGCAGTATCTTTTTCAATGGTTAGGGCATATGATGATATATGAGGTGTATTATATTTTAGGACGGTATCAATGTTTTTAATCCACATTTCATTAGTCAAACCAGGAGTTCCATAAATTAAATCAACTGAAAAGTTTTTGAAATACTTTGAAACTAATTCAAGAACCTGCTCAGCTTGAAGTGCATCATGAGAACGATTCATTAAATTTAAATCATTACTAAAAAAAGACTGAATCCCTATACTTAGCCTATTTACCCCTAATTTTTTAATAACCTTCAAATAATTCTCATCAATATCATCGGGGTTTACTTCAAACGTAATTTCAGGATTTAAAACAACTTCAAAATCATTAAAAATTGTTTTTAAAATAGATCTTATTTCATCAGGAGAAAGTAATGACGGTGTCCCTCCACCAAAATAAATAGTCTCTATAAATTCTGATTTTAATTCTGATTTTCTAAGAAATAATTCTTTATTAATTGATTTAACGAGATGGGTTTTATGTTTTAATGAAGTAGAAAAATGGAAATCACAATAATGACAAGCTTGCTTACAAAAAGGAATATGTATGTAGATTCCAGCCATAGAATAAAGAGCTATTTAATTCTGTCTTTATTTTGAGATACAAAACTTGACCAACCTGAGTAATTGTTAGTGGAAACAGGATTAGATTGATTAAAAAAATGGCAAACTGCAGCAGCTAATCCGTCGGTTGAATCTAAATTTTTTGGCAGTGTTTTAATGTTTAACAAGCTTTGTAACATTTTTGCAACTTGTTCTTTTGAAGCGTTACCATTTCCTGTAATTGCCATTTTTATTTTTTTGGGTGAGTATTCAGTAACTGGAATTTCTCTTGACAAACCTGCAGCCATTGCAACGCCTTGTGCGCGTCCAAGCTTCAACATACTTTGTACATTTTTGCCATAAAATGGAGCTTCTATTGCTAATTGATCTGGATTAAATGTGTCAATTAATTCAGTTGTTCTCTCAAAAATAAGTTTCAATTTAAGATAATGATCACTATACTTTTTAAGCTGAAGCTCATTTAATTGAATGAGGGACATTTGCTTATTTGAAACCTTGATTATTCCAAACCCCATAATAGTTGTTCCTGGATCTATACCTAATATTATTTGTTCCTTACTCATTAGTTACAATTATAACAACCACTCAAAGAAAAAGTCAATCCCATTGTCATATTAATCATATCGCCATTGAATGCTGCGAGACCTCCGTTATCCATTTTTGATAAATCACTTGAAGTCATTCCTTTAATATAACTAAAATCAAAATATAAAGACATTAATTTAGTCAAATAATAATGAAACTCCGTTCCTAAAATACCATTTGGATAACTTAGTTTATTTATTACTTCCTCTGCTAATGGGGTTGACCAAGAATACCCAAATCCCCCATGGGTAATTAGTTTAGTTCTATCTTTTATAAAAGGAATCCATGGCGATAAATCAACAACTAATTGAGTATCTAGACGTGAGTAATTTATTTTGAATGCTGCCGTATCACTCAATTTTGATATGCGGTTGAATCCATAATCTAACTTGAATCCAATTTGTTTTGAAAAAAAATGTTGGATACCAATATTTAAAGTGGGACCATTTACGCTTTCGGCTGAAAACCGCTCAACAAAATTAGATTGAGAAGGACTATTAGCTCCTAAAGAAAATTGTGCTTTCCATTTCTCGGCTTCCCTTTGAGAGAAGGATAAGGAAACATAAAAAAAAGCAATTATAAATGGGACATATTTTAATGAAGTGGTGTTCATTTGGTAATTAATAGGTTTATTTGCTTATGATTTTAAATCTTAGTGACAAATCTAAAAAAATTATATACCTAACTGGAAAACTATTCCTAATTGGTTTTGCAATTTCATTGATAAATAAACAATTTACTAATTACCCTGAGTCAATAACTTACATTATTTTTAATTCACTAACAAATTTTAAATCAAATCTAAAAATAGTTTTTTTTATTTTTCTTTTAACTATTATAAACTGGACTCTTGAAATAATTAAATGGCAAAAAACTGTACACACATTAAATGAAATCTCTTTCAAAACTGCACTTCACCAGAGTTTAAAATCTTTTGCTTTAGCTACAATAACTCCTTTTAAAATTGGAGAAATTGGACTGAAAGCATATTATTATAAAAACAATAGAAAAAAAGTAGTATTACTCTCAACGTACACAAACCTATTACAATTTTCTGTAACAGTGATTTTTGGATATTTAAGTTGCTTGTTTCTCTATTTTACGAAGCATATTGATTTAATAAAACTTATATTTTTATCTTTAGTTACCATCATCATTTTATTTTTAAAATATCGCTTTAATAAATTAGTAAGAACGAAAAAACTTTATCAGAATTCCATTAAAATCTTTTCGTTATCATTTATAAGATATCTAATTTTTTCAACTCAATATTTTATTATCTTAATATACTTAGAGCCTGACTTATTCAATTTAATGACTCTGATTTTAATCTACATAACGTATTATATAAGTTCTATAATTCCGTTAATTTCTTTATTTGATGTTGTAATTAAAGGCAGTGTCTCCATATTTGTTTTCAATGAAATTGGATTTAAAGCTAATGACACACTACTTTCCACTTCATTTATTATGTGGTCTTTAAATTTTATTTTACCAAGCTTAATTGGCTTTTTTTTAATGGTACATAAACCTAAAACTGTTATGAAATATTGATCATTATTGGCTTATATATTTTAATGTTGACCTTATTTTATTTTGGATTTTATAAAATAAAATACCGTAATCTTTATAACTCAAAAACTAAAACAAAATTTTCAATATTAGTGCCTTTTAGAAACGAAGAAGAAAACCTAATACCGCTTCTAAATTCATTGAAGAATATAGATTATCCAACGTCACATTTTGAAGTAATTCTAATTGATGATTTCTCAACAGATAATTCCAAAAACATTATTGAGCAATATTGTAACACCAATACAATCGAAAACTTTAAAATAATATCCAATCAAAAAAATAATAAGTCACCAAAAAAAACAGCCCTTTTAGAAGGCATAAAAATATCTCATTATCCGTGGGTTATTTCAACAGACGCTGACTGCATTATTCCCAAAAATTGGCTTCTTTCTTATAATTGTATAATCTCTAAAGATCAACCTGATATGGTCTGTGGTCCAGTAAGTTTTATTCTTGACTCAAACTTTATTTCAAAATTTCAAATCTTAGACTTGTTAACCTTGCAGACAGCCACTATTAGCACTTTTGGTTTAAATAAACCTTTTTTATGCAATGGCGCAAACTTAGCATACAACAAAAAGGTGTTTTTAAATTTAAATGCGTTTAAAGAAAATGACCATATCATTAGTGGCGATGATACTTTCACACTTCAAAAATTCACTAAAAACAATAAAAAAGTTGCTTATAATAAAAGCTTAGATGCCCAAGTATTAACAACTACTCAAAAAAGTATATCTGATTTAATTAATCAAAGATTAAGATGGGTCTCAAAATCTACTCATTATAATATTTATGGGAAAATTACTGGAATAATAGTGGTTTTAAGTAATTTTTATATTGTATGGTTTACTTTTTTAACTTTTTATGATGGCCAAAATTTTAAAAAGTTGATCATACTTTTTTTAATAAAATTCTTAATTGATTATTTATATATTATCATAGGAAATTCTTTTTTTAAACTTAAAATATCCATGAATGATATTTTAGTTTCATCTCTTATTTATCCATTTTACAGTATTCTAATCACCATAATGTCACCATTTTCAAAATTCAAGTGGAAAGAAAGAATATTCAAGACCTCAAATTAATCCTTATTAGTAATTAATAATGGCATTTCTAGAGCTATCTTAACGGGCTGTCCCCTTTTATATGCTGGAATAACATCATCAATTTGAGAAACACTTTCTTTTACTAATAAAGCTATATTTGGAATTCCAGTCTCAATTTTGTTATTGACATCAACTTTTAGAACGTTGAGTTTACCAAAATGATTTATTTCAAAAAACACGTACATAGTGTCAGAAATTTTATGGTTTGACACAACATTGTGTAGAGATAAATTGTCTATAATTCGATTATGTAATTCAAAATAAAAACAATTTACCCTGTCAACAGAATCATACAACGAGTCGCATGATTGAAAACTAGGATAATTATCAACTTCCTGCCAATTAATATTGCTTATTTCTTTCTCAAGAACATCATCAAAATTTACTTTATCGTATTTTGTAAACTGACATGAAGTTAAAGTCAACACAAAAACTATTATTGAATATTTGTTCATAAAAAAAGCTTGAATCGAATTTACAATTTTTTTAAATAAATAAATTTGTTAGAACTTAATTTACACTTTTTATGGATACTCTCATTGTGATATTTGCTGCAATTATAATGTGTCTTGGAATAGCAGGAAGTTTTCTACCTGTTCTTCCAGGTCCTTTAACGAGTTGGGTTGGTTTTATTGTACTAAATACTTCAGATTCATTTAGTCTGAGTTCTACATTTATAATTACAACTGGCATAATAGCTACAGCTATTTTCATATTAGATTACGCTATTCCTGCTATGGGAACAAAAAAATTTGGGGGTAGCCGCTATGGTGTTATTGGAACAACTTTAGGCTTAATTATTGGACTTTTTTCACCTATTCCAGGAGGCATAATTATTGGACCCTTTTTAGGGGCGCTTATAGGTGAATTAATTTTTAATAAAGACCATAAAAGAGCCTTTAAAGCTGCATTCGGATCATTTATAGGTTTTATTACTTCTGTATTAATGAAGTTTATTTTTGCATTGATTTATTTTGGACTTTTTATTTCAGTTTTATTGTCACAAAGTTTCTAAATCATATAAAACCTTTTTCTTTAGCAGCAGATATTAGATCTTTATCTGCTTTAGTTTCAACCTCAAAAATATCCTTTAATACTCGCTTTCTCTTTTCAATAGCAGCCATAGACAAAGGGATCTCACAAGGCATATCTTTCATTTTAGTCCCCAATGATAGACTGTAAAGAAGCTGCCTATCAATTTTATCTAAAGTAATTACATTAGAAACTCTAGTTTTTAATAGTCGTATTATAGTTTTACTATAATAGGGCACATCTGCTATAACGCTTTTAATAGCATAAATTAAATCCTGTGGATTAATATCATTTTTAACAAGATAACCATCTGGATTAAGATTCATTAAAATATTATTGGCTCTAAAATTATCATTGAAAGTCGTTGATACAATGATTTTACAATCAGGAAGCATATCATTAATTTTCAAACCTAAATCCTCACCAGAAAGAATTTTTAAATCTTCAGATGGGGGTAATTTAATATCTAAAATAATTAAATCATAACCCATTCCTACAGAAGCAAACTCTATTTTAGAAATTGCATCCGCACAATTACTTGATGAATCAACTCCAAAGGAATATTGGTCTGAACCTGACTCTATAACTTTCAAAGCATTTCTATATGCCTCAACAATTAAAGGATGATCGTCAATGATTAAAATTGAGTATTTCTTTTTCATTCTATATGGGTAGTGTGATTTTTAATAATGTTCCTTTGTTTGGAGATGAATTAATTACAAATTCACCTTTCAATCGCTCTGTCCTAGAAAGTATATTTTTTAATCCTATTCCTCTTTTTGATTTTGTAGTTTCAAATCCAACGCCTTTATCAGAAATTACAAGTTGTATTGATTTTTTAATAAAAGAGAAAACTATGGATATTTCATCGGTATTAGCATATTTAATAAAGTTATGAGTCGCCTCTTGGATAATTCTATAAAGATTAACCTTAATTTCTTCAGAAACATGATTCCAATCAATATAATCATCATTTTTAAATGAAAACTTATAGCTATGGGTTTCACTGTGCGTTTGTAAAAAATAATCCATAATACTTATAAAATCTCTGTCTGAAGTTTGTTGGTAATTTTTAAGTTCATGTGAAATATTTCTTATCTCCATTTCAATATTTTGAATCTCGTCTATATACGATTGAAATTTAGAAATAGATGTTTCGTCTGATTTTATCTTTAAAAACCCAAAACCTAAACGTGTACCAAAAAGGCGCCCTAATATTCCATCGTGTAACTCTTCAGATATCCTGTTTCGCTCTGTTATTCTGGCATCTTCTAACTTAGATTGTTGATCTATCATTAACCTGTAGATTTCTTGACTTGCATCTTGTTGTTCTTTATCCAGCAGCAATTCTATATTCTTAACATGTTGATTACGAATAAATACAACCATCCCCAGAAGGGTAACAACTGAAAAAAAGACAATTAATAATTTTGTATTTTGACTTGATAGTCTTTCACTTTTTTCCTTAGATGCTTCAGTTTCAAAATTAATTCTAGTAAACTTATTTCTTGTTCGTCTTTCCTCTAATTGGATTTTTTCATTAAGTTTTATATAATCATTAAGATGGTTGATAGAATTATCAGTATCAATTTTTGATAAAAAATGAATTACCGACAGTGCATTTCTATAATCAAAAATATCCAGTGCTAATCTTTTAGCAGACTCACTAAATTTGATAGCTTTTATTGGCTCATTAAATTTGTGATGAAATTGAGCTAATCGAAACATTGAAATTACTTTACCCGGCTTATCATTTTTGGCCTTCCTTATATTAAATGCTTTCGTAAACCCTTCTAGTATTCCGATTGAATCACCATTTAAAAATCTTGTGTAGGATAAATTATCTAAACGTCTTGCATAAACCAAGTTATTTGATTCATTTACATCTTTTAATGATTTCTTATAAAAGGTTATTGCCTTTTTATATTTCCTTTGTTCTCTGAATAAGTTACCAATATTATTGAATGAAATTTTCTCATAAATCTCATCATTAGATTGTAATTGTTTAGTATAGTCTAGTGCCTGATAGTGAAATCTTAAAGATCTATCATATTCGCCCATACCCATGTATAAAACTCCTAAATGATTATAACACAAATAGAGCCCTTTTGAATACTTTAAGGGCTTCAGCCTGCTAATCGCTTTAAAGGTATTAATTTCACTTCCTGTATAATCACCTTGGCGCCATTGAACATTTGCCATATTGTACAGCATCCTTCCTGTGTAAATTGGAAGATTTACAGATTGGTAATACTTAAAAGCTTGATAATAATACCAATAAGCACTGTCCATGACAGCTTTATTTTTATAAAAGTTACCATAACTCCACGAAACACTTGCTTTAGAAACCGTATCATTTAATATGTTACTTAAATTAAAGGCTTCCTTAGCAGACTTATGGACAAGAGAATCACGATTAAATTTTATTGCTTTATCTAAAACTTTAATAAAAAACTTAGTTTTAATTGAATCTGATGGTACTGATTGCGTTAACTTAAATGCAAAGATTAGTGAATCTGAAGAAACTTTGGCTGAATCAAAGTTTTTAAATTTAATTAACCTTTCAATTTTTGAAATACGTAATTTGATTTCATCATCTGAAGAAATTTTGTCTTTACATCCAATAAGATGGAAAAGAACTAAAAAACTAATTAAAAAAAATAATCCTCTATGTAATATCAATCTATAAACTCAAGTCATCGAGCAAGGTTGAATCTTTATCATCATCTACAGGGTTTCCAGAGTCTCCAGTATCAAATTCCTGATTTGGATTGTGACTTTGATTAGTCCCGTCAATTTCTTGTGGAGTACAAGCATAAATAATGATTAAAATAAACACGCTCAGTAAAACAATTAATCTACGTTTCATCGCTATTAAAATTTATGTTTTAAAGGTTAATTTGGATAATTTAAAATTATACAAACCGCCCTAAAACACAATAGGTAAAACCTTATAAATAATACGGATAAAACTTAAATTTGGACTTTATGACTTTTATAAATTGACACAAAACAAAAAAGCATCCCAATTTTGATATAAATCAAAAAAGGAAAGCCTTTCATGGGTTTAACAACTAAACCACTGATGAGATTAGAACCCATCAGTCAACACAACTTATTTTTGTTGCCAAAAAAAGCTTCAAAAAACTTTGAAGCTTTGAGCAAATTTGCGGTCTGGACGGGACTCGAACCCGCGACCCCCTGCGTGACAGGCAGGTATTCTAACCAGCTGAACTACCAGACCTCAGCGTTATTGCGGTTGCAAATATACACTACATTTTTATTTAACCAAAAGGAATATATTATTTTTTTAAAAATATCACTTAATTTTTTGACGTGAAATTAATAGTGATTTCAGAATATTATCAAATCCCTCATTTACATCAGATTGCACATAATTAATTTTATACTGAGAACATTTTAATTTAATTTTTCTAAAATAGTCTTTGGTTTTTTGAGTATACTTTTTTTGGATTTGATTTGGAAAAATATCAACAGAATCTCCTGTTTCAGTATCAATAAATTTGGTAGGCCTATTAATAAATTCAAAATTAAATTCTGTTTTAGAATCATACACATGAAAAATGATTACCTCATGTTTATTAAACTTTAAATGTCTAACAGCATCAAATAATTTTTCATCCTCAACAGCAGACTGGAACATATCTGTGAATAAAACAATTAATGACCTTTTGTGAATTTTGTCAGATATTTCATGTAGATATTTATATGTATTCGTTTGACCCTTTTGAGGAGTTCCCAAATATAATTTAGTGAGAGTGCTCATCAATGTGTAATAGTGTTTAGAATTGCCTCGTTCGGTAAAAAAACTTTCATAATCAGTACCAAAAACACTTAATCCTATGGCATCTCGCTGTTTTTTTAAAACTTGCATTAATGACGCTACAGATAAAACTGAAAACCTTAACTTATTGACTGTCTTTAGATCCTTTGTGGTAACTGTTGGGTAATGCATTGAGGCACTATTATCAATTATAAAATGACACCTTAAATTAGTATCATCATCAAAACGTTTAGTATATAGTTTATCAGAACGCGCAAATAATTTCCAATCGATATGTTTAGTGGATTCTCCAAAGTTATAGATTTTATGTTCTTCAAACTCGGAAGAAAAGCCATGAAAAGGACTTTTATGATAACCCGAATTAAAACCTTCAACAATTTGTTGAGCCATTAATTCAAGATTTAATAATTTACCTGAGGATTCTAATTTTAAATCAAAATTCATTTATTAAAACTAAAAAAGGTTTGCTATTAAAGCAAACCTTTGGGATATCAAAAGATTATTTTAATTACAAAAGTGCATCAATAGCTTCAGTATAAGCTGCTTTAGGCGACACACCTACTTGTCTTCCTACAACTTCTCCATTATTGAAAACCAAAACTGTTGGAATATTCCTTACACCATATTTTGCTGCAAACTCTTGATTGGCATCAACATCTACTTTGCCAACTACAGCTTTACCTTCATATTCATTGCTAATCTCGTCAATTACAGGTCCAACCATTCTGCAAGGACCACACCAAGCAGCCCAAAAATCAACTAAAACAGGTTTAGAACTCTTTAATACAGTCTCTTCAAAATTTGAATCTGTTATTTCTAATGCCATATTATTCTATATTTATTATTATTTAATTTTAAAGTACAAATTTAATTAAAAAACTACTTATGTATGTTTAGGAATATATGTTTTTACAATAATAAAATTGAAAATAACTATCTGGAATTAATTCAGCTTATATAAAAAATCTGAAGATTCTAAGTTATTTAATAATTCATGAGAAATGTCAACTTTAAATTTTCGACTTAACATTTCTAATTTTATAGTTTCTTGATTGTCATAGACTAAAAATCCTAGGGCGTGTTTATCCCCTTTATACCTATCTAGCAACCCTTTTAAATACTCAACCCGTTTATCTGTTAAATCTTTAACATCTAATTGGATGGATAGTTTTCTCGATAATTGACCTAGAATTTGATCCAATAATTGAAATGAATTAAACTGCAACCTTGGATCACTCCTTTTTCCAGTTTCTTTATTTACCCAGCCTTCACGAACAAACACTTTGACAAATAAAAAAGAATTAACCACTAAAAAATGTCTAAACTTGAGATAATCTTCATTAAAAATTCTAAACTCATAACTGTCATTATAATCCTCTATAGTAAAAGCTGCCCAACCAGTACCTTTTTTACTTACTCTATGCTGCACATCAGTTAAAACACCTGCAAAAACTAATTCACGATTAATATAATTATTGAGGTTAGAAAACAAGGACACGTTAGCATTACAAAACGTAGACATTTCAATTCTAAAATCATCGAGAGGGTGACCAGAAATATAAACACCTACAACTTCTTTTTCTTTGGCTAACTTCTCCATAGTCCCCCATTCTTCGCAAGGTGGGACTTGTGGTTCATCAATTTCAACACCACTAGACTCTCCAAATAAATTCCCTTGAGCCGAATTTTCATTTTCCTGATGCTTATGTCCAAATTTTATAGCCTTTTCCAAAAATGACATTCCATTTCCATCATCATAAAAATACTGAGCTCTGTGTGTACCTTCAAAACAATCAAATGCGCCTGCCAAGGCTAAATTTTCAAATGCTTTCTTGTTGGCTGCTCTAAGATCAATACGCTTTGAAAAATCAAAGATGGTCTTGTAAAGACCTTCTTTTTTTCGATTTTCTAAAATTGTTTCTACAGCACCTTGACCTACTCCCTTAATGGCTCCCATACCAAACCTTACAGCATTATCTTTATTGACAGAAAATTTATAATAGGATTCATTAATATCAGGACCTAAAACATTTAATTTCATACGCTTACATTCCTCCATAAAAAAAGTAACTGTTTTAATATCATTCATATTATTTGAAAGAACCGCGGCCATGTACTCAGCTGGATAGTGGGCCTTAAGGTATGCCGTTTGATATGCAATCCAAGCATAACAGGTAGAATGTGATTTATTAAAAGCATAGCTTGCAAAGGCCTCCCAATCAGTCCAAATTTTTTCCAGTTTTTTTGGATCATGTCCTTTATCTTTTGCCTGACTGATAAATTTAGGTTTCATTTTATCCAGCACAGCTATTTGTTTTTTCCCCATAGCCTTTCTCAAAACATCAGCTTCACCTTTTGTAAAATCAGCTAATTTTTGAGACAATAACATGACTTGCTCTTGATAAACTGTAATCCCATAAGTTTCCTTTAAATATTCCTCCATAGCAGGAAGGTCATATTCAATTTCTTCTTCTCCATGTTTACGTCTAATAAAACTAGGGATATATTCCATAGGTCCCGGTCTATAAAGGGCATTCATGGCTATCAAATCATCAAAAACAGTTGGTTTCAGATCCTTCATATGCTTTTGCATACCCGGAGATTCATATTGAAAAACTCCCACGGTTTCACCACGTTGAAACAACGCATATGTTTTTTCATCATCTAAAGGAAAATTCTCAGGGTCTAACTCGACACCATGTTTAGCTTTGACTATTTTAACCGTATCTTTTATGAGAGTTAAAGTTTTTAATCCAAGAAAATCCATTTTTAAAAGACCCGCAGATTCAACTACAGAGTTATCAAATTGTGTGACATAAAGATCAGAATCCTTTGCTACTGCAATTGGGACGAAATTTGTAATGTCATCTGGAGTGATAATGACTCCACACGCATGTATGCCCGTATTTCGCATAGAGCCCTCAAGATTTCGTGCAATATTTAAGGTTTTTGCCTCCAAATCAGACCCTTGACTAATACCAATAAGTTGATTAACATTTTGAAGCTCTTCAGATCTAAATTTCTCTTTCAATCCCTTTTCATCCAATGCAAAAATCTTCGCTAACTTTGACATATTAGGAATAAGTTTCGCAATTCTATCGGCATCAAATAACGGTAAATCAAGAACTCTGGCAGTATCCCTTATTGATGATTTAGCTGCCATCGTTCCGTAAGTAATAATTTGGGCTACTTGATTAGCACCATATTTCTTAATCACGTAATCCATAACCCTACCTCTTCCTTCATCATCAAAATCAATATCTATATCAGGCATACTTACCCTGTCTGGATTAAGAAAACGCTCAAAAAGTAAATTATATTTTATTGGGTCAATATTAGTAATCCAAAGGCAATAGGCAACTGCAGATCCAGCAGCAGAACCCCTTCCTGGACCTACAGAAACATTCATATTCCTTGCTTCTCTTATAAAGTCTTCAACAATTAAAAAATAACCTGGATATCCTGTTTTTTCAATAACCTCTAACTCAAAGTTTAGGCGTTCTTTAATGGATTCATTAAGTTCTCCATACCTGATTTCTGCCCCTTTAAAAGTCAAATGTCTTAAATAAGCATTTTCGCCACGCTTTCCACCATCAATTTCATCTTCTTTACAAATAAACTCCTCAGGAATGTCAAACTTAGGTAATAAAACGTCTCTTGCTAATTCGAATGGAGTGACTTTATTGATGATTTCATTAGTATTTATAATAGCCTCAGGAACATCTTTAAAAAGAGTCTTCATTTCATCTTGAGACTTAAAATAATAATCTTGATTAGGAAATCCATAACGATAACCCCTACCTCTTCCAATAGGAGTCTCTTGTTTTTCACCCTCTTTTACACATAACAAGATATCATGTGCATTAGCATCAGATTTATCAGCATAATACGTATTATTTGTTGCTACTAGTTTTATATCGTGTTCTTTTGCAAAACGAATAAGCACATCATTAACGCGATTTTCATTTTCTTGATTAGCATGACGCATTAATTCAATATATAAATCACTTCCAAAGTGTGATTTCCACCACAACAGAGCCTCTTCTGCTTGATGCTCACCAATATTTAAAACCTTACTGGGTACTTCTCCATACAAATTACCAGTAAGAACCATAAGGTCATCCTTATATTCTAAGATTAAGTTCTTATCAATCCTTGGAACATAATAAAAACCGTCTGTATACGCTTTAGATGACAACTTAGCAAGGTTGTGATAACCGTTTTTATTTTTAGCTAGAAATACCACCTGGTAGCCGTTGTCTTTTGTGTTTTTATTTGAATGGTCTTCGCAAACAAAAAACTCACATCCTATAATTGCTTTAATTTCAAAATGATGTGGTTGCTCGCCTTTTTGGATAGCTTCTTCATTTAAGGCTTTTACTTTTTTGTTATGATTTGAAACAGCAGAAACAAAATGAAAGGCACCCATCATATTAGCATGATCTGTCAAGGCTACAGCTGGCATTTTGTGTTTAGCTGCTATAGCAACTAATTCATTTACAGCAATTGTTGATTGTAAAATAGAAAATTGTGAATGGTTATGAAGGTGTGAAAATGGCACATTACCTAACTCAGATAAGTTCTTTTCAATTTCCTTGTTTGAAAGATTTTCAGATACTTGTTTTAACTTGTACTTTTCACTTTGCTTTTTTAAGTTGATGTGATTTAACCCTATTACCTGGATAGTATTTGTATTGGCAGACTTAAAACTTTCAAAATAGTCTGAAGAAACTCCTAATTGTGCCTTACTAAAATGATTTGTTCTCAACAACTCAAAAAAGCAGCGGGTTGTTGCCTCAACATCTGCAGTTGCATTATGAGCCTCGGCAAATGGTTGATTAAATAATTTTTGGTGAAGTTCTGTCAAAGTAGGTAACTTAAATTTACCGCCTCTTCCTCCTGGTATTTTACATAATTCGGCTGTTATTTCTGTACAAGTATCTAAAACCGGAAGCTCCTGAAGTATATTATTAATATCCGCTCTATAGAATTCTGCCCCCATGATATTAACATCAAAACCAACATTTTGACCCACCACAAACTGAGCCTTTGATAAAGCATTGTTGAATTCATTCAAAACTTCTGTGATAGAAACTCCCTCATTAATTGCTAATTCAGTGGAAATACCGTGAATTTTTTCAGCATCGTAGGGAATGTTGAATCCGTCTGGCTTTATCAAAAAATCTTTATGCTCTGTACATTTTCCTAGATCATCGTGAAGTTGCCAAGCAATCTGAATACATCTTGGCCAATTATCTGTGTCAGAGATTGGAGCATTCCATCGCTTTGGTAAGCCCGTGGTCTCAGTATCAAAAATTAAAAACATAAAAATAGAGGGTAATTACATCCGTAAATGTATAAAACATATGAGGTTTTTTCATAGGTAAATTAGTTGAATTTATTAAAATAATTATTCTATATTTGCACCCTCATTAATAACAAGGGTCGAGAACCCTAAATAATTAATTATTATGCCTGTAAAAATTAGATTACAAAGACATGGTAAGAAAGGGAAACCTTTCTACTGGATTGTTGCCGCAGATTCAAGAGCAAAAAGAGATGGTAAGTATTTAGAAAAAATTGGTACTTATAATCCAAATACTAATCCTGCAACAATAAATTTAGATGTTGACAGCTCTGTTAAATGGTTACAGAATGGTGCTCAACCAACTGATACAGCAAGAGCCATTTTATCTTACAAAGGTGCTTTACTTAAAAATCATCTTGTAGGAGGTGTTAGAAAAGGTGCTTTGACTGAAGAACAAGCTGAAGAAAAATTTAATGCTTGGGTTGCTGAAAAAGAAGGTAAAGTTGATGCTAAAAAAGATGATCTTGCAAAAGTTAAAGAAGATGCTAAAGCCAAAGCTCTTGAAGCTGAAAAAGCAGTAAATGAAGCCAGAATAGCTGCAAATGCTCCAGTTGTTGAAGAAGAAACACCAGCTGAGGAAACTGCCGAAGTAGCAGAAAATGAAGAGGTTGAAGCTGTTGAAGAAGAAGCACCAGCTGAGGAAACTGCCGAAGTAGCAGAAAATGAAGAGGTTGAAGCTGTTGAAGAAGAAGCACCAGCTGAGGAAACTACCGAAGTAGCTGAAACTGAGGTTGAAGCTGTTAAAGAAGAAGCACCAGCTGAGGAAGTAACTGAAGAGGTTGAAGCTGCAACTGAAGAGGTTGTTGAAACCACTACTGAAGAAACATCTGAAGAAACAGATAAAAACAAAGCATAAAATAAAATTTTATACTTTTAAAACTCCGATGTTTCATCGGAGTTTTTTTTTAATGCAATTTCATGAAAAAAAAAGATTGTTTTTACTTAGGCAAAATAGTTAAGCCGTTTAGTTTTAAAGGAGAAATCCTTATAAAATTGGATACTGATGAGCCTGAACTATACGAAAATATTGATGCCGTATTTATTGAAGTTAAAGCTAA
Organism: Bacteroidota bacterium; assembly: GCA_042091495.1. Taxonomy (GTDB): domain Bacteria; phylum Bacteroidota; class Bacteroidia; order Flavobacteriales; family Flavobacteriaceae; genus JBELHJ01. The sequence continues at coordinate 12,225 of JBELHJ010000007.1, read as the reverse complement.
TCTAATTCCGTTTTTTATTGAACATAGTAAATTACACAAATCTGATTTACTAAGAGTAAAGCTTGAAGATATTGAGAATGAAGATGATGTAAATTCACTTCTTAAATGTGATTTATACCTTCCTTTATCAGTATTACCTAAGTTAAATGATAATCAATTTTATTTTCACGAAGTTATTGGATTTGAAGTTATTGACAGCATTAAAGGCTTGGTTGGAAACATAACATATATAAATGACAATACTACTCAAACTTTATTTGTAATTGAAAATAATCATAAAGAAATCCTTATTCCAATTAATGACGATATCATAGACTCAGTTCATAAATTAGACAAGAAAATTTATATCACTGCACCTGAAGGTTTGATTGATTTATATTTAAATGAATGATGATAGAAGATGATATTTTTAC
>JBELHJ010000007.1:0-11712 GCA_042091495.1 Bacteroidota bacterium | reverse complement strand
GAAGGTTTGATTGATTTATATTTAAATGAATGATGATAGAAGATGATATTTTTACTTTCAAAAAGTTTAAAATAAATCAAAGTCAATGTGCTATGAAAATAGGCACTGATAGTGTGCTTCTTGGTTCATGGTTAAAAATTACTGATGCCACTAATACTGTTCTTGATATTGGTGCTGGTACAGGTATTTTGAGCCTAATGATTGCTCAAAGATCACCAGTTCAAGTCATTGACGCAATTGAGATTGAAAACAATGCCTATGAGCAATGTGTTGCTAATTTTGAAAATTCAGATTGGGGTGATCGTTTATTTTGTTATCATGCTTCATTTCATGAGTTTTGTGAAGAAATTGACGATACTTATGATTTAATAGTATCAAACCCTCCTTTCTTCGACAATAATGGTAAAACAAGTAATTATGAAAGAGAAATTGCAAGATTCAACAATGCCCTTCCATATGATGAGCTAATTTGTGGTGTATCAAAATTATTATCAAAACACGGCCGTTTTAATATAGTAATTCCTTTTGATCAAAAATCAAAATTGAATTCTATTTCAAAAAAATACGGATTATACCCTAATCGTATTTTAAATATAAAGGGGTCAACAGAAAGTCCTTTCAAAAGATGTCTTATAGAATATCAATTTGAGCTTAATTCTTTAGAAGAAAAAAACCTAACTATTGAAGTCTCCAGAAACAATTATACCAATGATTATATAGAGCTTACAAAAAACTTTTATCTTAAAATGTAAGTTAATTTGGAAAAAGAAATCGTTTTCGATTATTTTAGTATCATAAAAAATTGATATGAAACCGGATTTATTTTCAGCTCCAGATTACTACAATCTGGATGAATTATTAACTGAAGAGCATCTTTTAGTTAGAGATGCTGCAAGAGAGTGGGTGAAACGAGATGTGTCACCAATAATTGAAGATTATGCTCAAAAGGCAGAATTCCCTACTCAAATCATTAAAGGTTTAGCTGAAATAGGAGCATTTGGTCCATACATACCAGAAGCATATGGAGGTGCTGGTTTAGATCAAATAAGCTACGGTTTAATTATGCAAGAAATTGAACGAGGTGACTCTGGTGTGAGAAGCACAGCCTCGGTACAATCTTCTCTTGTCATGTATCCCATTTGGAAATATGGTGACGAAAAACAAAAGCAAAAGTTCTTACCAAAACTAGCAAGTGGTGAATGGATGGGGTGCTTTGGATTAACTGAACCAGACCATGGGTCAAATCCATCCGGAATGACCACCTCATTTAAAGATATGGGTGACTATTTTCTTTTAAATGGCGCTAAACTTTGGATTTCTAATGCCCCTATTGCACAGGTAGCCGTAGTTTGGGCAAAGGATGAATCTGGACGAATTCATGGACTAATTGTTGAAAGAGGCATGGAAGGTTTTTCAACTCCTGAAACCCATAATAAATGGTCTTTAAGAGCATCTTCAACAGGCGAGTTAATTTTTAATAATGTAAAGGTCCCTAAAGAAAATATGCTTAGAGGTCGATCAGGACTTGGTGCTCCACTTAGCTGTCTAGATTCTGCTAGATATGGTATTGCATGGGGAGCTATTGGCGCTGCAATGGATTGCTATCATACTGCTTTAAATTATGCTAAAGAACGTATTCAGTTTGGTAAACCAATTGCACAATTCCAACTTCAGCAAAAAAAATTATCAGAAATGATAACCGAAATCACCAAAGCTCAACTTTTAGCTTGGCGGCTAGGTGTTTTAAGGAATAACAACAAAGCCAGTTCTGCTCAAATTTCTATGGCTAAAAGAAATAATGTTGAAATGGCCATAAATATAGCAAGAACATCGAGACAAATTCTTGGTGGAATGGGAATCACTGGTGACTACTCAATTATGAGGCATGCCATGAATTTAGAAAGTGTACTAACCTACGAAGGGACTCACGATATCCATCTATTAATCACGGGATTAGATATCACGGGGTTAAATGCATTTAAATAAACAATTCATAAATCATCCTTAATTTTTTTGTAAGAAAATTCTATATAATTAGCTTTGAGCAAAGGTTTGATTAATGGATTGTTCTTTTATAAAAAGAGATTTGTTTGAAATAGAACAAAAACTTTTAAATCACGAGTTGTATGAAACTATTAATAGTCTAGATGACGTTAGAAGCTTCCTTGAAATCCACGTTTTAGCGGTTTGGGATTTCATGTCTTTGCTTAAAAAATTACAATTAGAACTCACTTCTGTAAAAATCCCATGGGTCCCAACAAACCATCCCAAAATTAGATATCTTATAAATGAAATTGTTCTTGCTGAAGAAACAGATATTAATCTCAAAGGCGAGCGTAAAAGTCATTTTGAATTGTACTATGACGCTATGAAATTAATTGGTGCTAACACTTCACATATCGATTTTATTTTAGAACATTTAAAATCTAACAAATGTATTTTTGAAACCATTGATGCATTAAATTTAGATAACAGAGTAAAAGACTTTTTAAATTACACTTTTAGGCTAATTGAAGAAGGTAAACCTCATAAAATAGCTTCTGCATTTACCTTTGGACGTGAGGATTTAATTCCAAGTATGTTCACTTCGTTACTTAAAGAGTTAGAAAAAGATTTAGATACAGAACCTATAAAAGATTTGATTTATTATTTTGAAAGACATATTGAGCTTGATGAGGATGAGCATGGTCCTATGGCATTAGAAATGATTAAAGAATTATGCCAATCTGATCCTTTAAAATGGGAGGAAGCTAGATTATCTGCTCGAGAGGCCTTAGATAAACGATTCCACTTTTGGAATGCAATTAAAGAATCCATCTCAGTTAAAACATCTAGCTTGGTGTAAATCTAACTTTCTGGGGCTATTTCAAAACTAAGACCGTCCAACGATTGTGTTAATTGTATTTGGCAACCTAAACGACTATTATCTTTTACATAAAATGCTTCACTTAGCATCGCCTCTTCTTCATCGGACATTTCTGGAAGCTGGTGATCTGATTTAATATAACATTGACATGATGCACACATAGCCATGCCACCACATACCCCAATAGTCCCTTCTTCAGCTAATTCATAAGATTTAATTACCTCCATCAGATTTAAAGACATATCTACAGGGGCTTCAATAGAATGATTTTGACCTTCACGATCAATAATATGTAACGTAATATCTTCTGGATTCATGACAACACTATTCTATAGCTTTGACTACTGCTTTAGGCGCTTCTTTTCGAGAACCGTCAAAACCATCTATACCACTAACCGTAGTATATTTCAAAATGAACTTTTTGTTTGGATTAATAATTTTGTATGCAGCTTGACACATCAAAGTAGCCTCATGAAAACCACATAAAATCAATTTAAGTTTGCCAGGATATGTATTTACATCTCCAATAGCAAATATGCCAGGTATGTTAGTTTGATAATCTAATGAATTATTAACTTTTATAGCATTCTTCTCAATTTCAAGACCCCAATTGGCAATTGGACCAAGTTTTGGGGATAATCCAAAAAGAGGAATAAAATAATCCGTTTCTAGTGTGTGTTCTTTTTCGATATATTGTGATTGAGAAACAACGACAGCAGTTAATTTTTCATCTCCAACCAATCCAGTCACTTCTGCTGGGGTAATTAAATTAATTTTATTTTGATTTTTTAACTCTTGAACTTTTTCTACAGAGTCTAGTGCTCCTCTAAACTCATTTCTACGGTGAATTAAAGTCACTTGAGAAGCAATATCAGCTAAGAAAATACTCCAATCCAAAGCAGAATCACCCCCACCAGAAATTACAACACGTTTGTCTCTGTAAACCTCGGGATCTTTTATCATGTATGCTACACCATTATCTTCAAAAGAACCGATGTTGTTGATTAGTGGTTTCCTAGGCTCAAAACTTCCTAACCCTCCTGCTATAGCAACAACAGGAGCATGATGTTTAGTGCCTTTATTAGTGGTAACAACAAATGAATTATCATCTAATTTTTCTATAGTATCAGCACGCTCACCAAGAGTGAATCCCGGTTGAAATTGTTCACACTGTTTTAATAGTTGTTTCGTTAAATCCCCTGCTAAAATTTCTGGGTAACCTGGTATATCATAAATAGGCTTTTTAGGATATAATTCAGAACATTGCCCCCCAGGCTGAGGAAGTGCATCAATTAAATGACATTTAAGTTTTAAAAGTCCCGCTTCAAAAACAGCAAAGAGCCCAGTTGGGCCAGCACCAATAATTAAAATATCTGTTTTAATCATAAAATCAAGAAAACTTAAAACTATTAAGGTGTTACATTGATGACCTCTTCTATTTGAGGCGCATATTTTTTAATAGTCATTTCGACACCAGATTTAAGGGTCATTTGATTGACACTACATCCAACGCAAGCACCAGACAACTGTACTTTAACACGTTTTTCATTCTCAATAGAGATTAGAGAAATATCACCACCGTCACTTTGCAAGAAAGGACGAATTTCTTCTAGTGCTTTTTCTACATTTAAAGTTAACTCTTTACCTGTCATAATGATGGTATTATTTAACAGCAGAACACCCTGCCATTGTTGTTATTTTAATTGCCTCTGTAGGAGGTAAATCTGTATTTCTTTTTACAACCTCACTAACTACATTTCTAGTCAATGTTTCAAAAACCGATTCTAGAGTTGTTGCTGTTTGTAAAGCTGCAGGACGACCATAATCACCTGCCTCTCTTATACTTTGTACAATTGGTAGTTCACCTAAAAAAGGGACATTTAAATCTGCTGATAAATTCTTAGCACCATTTTCACCGAAAATATAATATTTATTTTGAGGTAATTCCTCAGGAGTAAAGTATGCCATATTCTCAATAATCCCTAAAACAGGAACATTAATACTGTCTTGCTGGAACATTGCAACTCCTTTTTTGGCATCGGCAAGTGCAACATTTTGGGGGGTACTAACAACCACTGCACCAGTTATAGGTAATGACTGCATGATACTTAAATGAATATCACCAGTACCAGGAGGTAAATCCAATAAAAGAAAGTCTAGTTCGCCCCATGCTGCATCAAATATCATTTGATTGAGTGCTTTTGCAGCCATTGGCCCTCTCCATACCACAGCTTGATCTGGTTTTGTAAAAAATCCTATTGACAGTAACTTAACTCCGTAATTTTCAACAGGCTGCATCTTTGATTTACCGTCAACATTTACAGCAAGAGGTCTTTCGTTGACAACGTCTAGCATAATCGGCATTGATGGACCGTAAATATCTGCATCTAAAACACCAACTTTAAAACCCATTTTGGCTAAACAAACAGCAAGGTTAGCGGTTACTGTTGATTTACCAACACCCCCTTTGCCTGAGGCCACTGCTACAATATTTTTAATCCCAGGAATTGATTTTCCCTTTATAGTTTGTGTTTCTTTTTTTTCGGTATTTACTTTAATATTAACTTTAATCTTAGCCTTGGCATATACTTGATCATGAATTACTTTTAAAATCTCGACCTCAGCTTTTTTACGTGCCTGTAAACTTGGATTATTTATAGTTAAATCAATAATTACTTCGTCACCAAAAACATTTACATTGTTTACCGCTCCACTCTGAACCATATTTTGGCCCTCACCAGGCATTGTAATGGTTTTTAGTACTTCTAAAATATCTTTCTTAGCAATTTTCACCTTTATTTATTTAGATTAATTCTAAAGCACAAATATAGGGCGAAAAGTTTGATATTCTATGACTTGAAGCCATATTGATGTTTTTGTGAAAACTTTATGAAAATCATAATTCTGAGCAAGGGTCCCAGAAAACATCTTTAAAATTTTGAACTTGATCATTTTTAACCAAAATCCCTTCAGACTCTAACATTTGTTGCATAGCGTTAGTTGTTGAAAAATGAAACTTTCCTGTTAAAAGGCCATTTCTGTTGACTACCCTATGAGCTGGAACATCTTTACCATGTGATAAAGTCATTGCATAACCAACCATTCTGGCACTTTTAATAGCACCTAAATAATTAGCTATTGCACCATAACTAGTCACCCTTCCCAAAGGTATTTTCTTAGCTACATCATAAACCTTTTCATAAAAAGAAATTGAACTTTGTTTCATTTTAATCAGTAAAAAAACTTAATAAAGTAAATACGGAAACTAATGCTGTCACACCTCCAATTATAAAATTCATGTTTTTGGGATTTACCACAGCATTATCTTTTAATTTTTCAAAGAAGAACATATATATGTATAACATAACAAATGAACCCATTGTTACTCCAGATATGTAGGCAATAATCTCATATTTTTCAAAGCTAAGTAGTCCATATGTGGCTAAGGTAGTCACCATGTATGCCTGAAATGGCAAAGGAAAAACATTGAGTAGAGACAATAACATCCCGTGAAAAAATCTATGATGCTTACTTTTTATATTGGGAGTAAACGATTTAGCCGAAGGTTCTTTTGCAATAAAAAAATAATACACCGCAATTAGTGTAAAAATTATCAATGCCACCTTTTTTAAGATAGCTATAACCTCTGGATGACTAGTCAAATACTTTGCAAAAAAAGCGGCTATTGAAGTTTGAATAATAACAATTATACAAGCTCCAATTGAAAAATAAACACCCCTAGCGTGCCCTTCTTTCAAACTAATTTTTGCTGCTGAAATATTTAATAATCCGGGAGGAATAATCCCAATCATTGCAAATAAAAGCCCAACAAAAAAAATAATAGTAGTATCCAAACTAATTAAACTTAAACTTAATGTATGTAATTGGCTTCCCTACTTTAAGATACTGACTTTCATAAAATGTTTGGATAGAAGTAACTTCATGAGGACTTCCTTCATTTTTATAAACATCATGATTAGCATAAATTACCTCATGACCAGCGCCATGTAATAAGCCTAGAGTATATCCATGCATAAATTCACTGTCAGTTTTTAAATTAACTATCCCACCTGGTTTTAGAATATTTTTATAACGTTCTAAAAAATTTAAGTTAGTTAATCTGTGCTTGGTGCGTTTATATTTAATTTGGGGATCAGGGAAAGTTATCCAAATCTCATCCACTTCATTAGATTCAAAAAGAAAATCAATAAGTTCAATTTGAGTTCTAATAAAAGCTACATTATTTATTGACTCTTCAATAGCGGTTTTAGCTCCTCGCCAAAAACGTGCTCCCTTAATATCTATACCAATAAAATTTTTAGAAGGAAATTGCTTTGCTAAGGCAACACTATATTCACCTTTTCCACAACCTAACTCTAATACTAATGGGTTATTGTTTTTAAATATCTTGGAATGCCAATGACCTTTTAAAGGATACGTTAGCTCAACCAACTCATCCCTTTTAGGTTGAAAAACATTATCAAAAGTAGCATTCTCCCTAAATCGCTTTAATTTATTTTTACTTCCCACTATAATTTAATATTTCGGTAAAATTAAAGAAACATTTTAGTATTACATTTATTCTTATGAAAAATAAAATCAGAATTCTTGTTGCACCTCTTAATTGGGGATTGGGTCATGCTACACGATGTATTCCTATAATTAATAAATTAATACATGAGGGATTTGAACCTGTAATTGCTAGTGACGGAGTGGCACTAAAAATTTTACAAAAAGAATTTCCTAACCTTATTTTTGAAGAACTCCCATCTTACAATATTACTTATTCTAAGACCTCCTATTTTTTTAAATTTAAAATACTTTCTAGTGCACCAAAAGTTTTAAAAACCGTAAAAGAAGAATTTAAGAAAACCAAAAAAATCGTTAAACAACATGATATTTCTGTAATAATTTCAGACAATAGGCTGGGGGTCCATCATCCCAAAATAAAATCTATTTTTATTACCCACCAAGTAAATGTTTTAAGTGGACTCACTACATTTATTAGCAGTAAAATTCATGCAGAATTTATAAAAAAATTTGATGAATGTTGGATTCCTGATTTCGAAGGCATTCAAAATCTAGGTGGCAAATTAAGCCATGATTTTAAAATTAGTACTAAAACTAAATATATTGGACCGTTAAGTCGTTTTACTAAAACTCTTTTAGAGCCAAACTATGATTTCCTTTTATTGCTTTCGGGGCCAGAGCCCCAAAGAACATTATTAGAAACCAAACTTTTAAATGAATTTAAAGATTTTGAAGGTAATGTTATAATGGTACGTGGAGTGATTGAAAATAAACAAAAACAATCTCGTTTTGGAAATATTTTAATCTATAATTTTATGACATCTTCACAGTTAGAAGAAACCATTAATGAAAGTAAAATTGTTGTTTCAAGATCTGGATATACTACTGTTATGGATTTGGCTAAACTTGGAAAAAAAGCTTTTTTTATCCCAACACCAGGGCAAACAGAACAAGAATATCTTGCAGAGAAGTTTAATACTGATCATATTGCACCTGCATGTAAACAAAGTGATTTTGAACTGTCGCAGATAAAAAGAGTTACAGGTTATTTTGGGTTTAAAGAATTTTCATCAGAAATTCCAGAGGATTTATTTGAATCTTTTAGGGTGAATGAAAATTCACTTCCAACTTCTATTTCGCTTTCCACATAAATTTGCTCTTGATGAGCCTCTACAATATGTTTAACAATTGATAACCCAAGGCCAGAACCACCAATCTGTCTTGAACGACTCATATCAACTCTAAAAAACCGTTCAAATAGTCGAGAAATGTGTTCTTCTTCAATCCCTTCTCCGTTATCAGTAACTCTCACAATCACTTTATCATCAGAAATAGATTCTACAGACAATTCTGTAGTACCCTTTTCTCTACCATATTTTATAGAATTTACAACTAAATTAGATAAAACTTGTTGAATACGCTCTCGGTCTGCATAAACCCAAATTGGTGTTTCATAATCTCTATCAAGCGTTAAAGTAATTGATTTTTTTGATGCTTTCATTTCAAAAAGTTCAAATACTTCGTTAATTAACTCAATAAGATTAAACGTTTCAAGATCTAAACTCAAATCACCTACTTCCAATTTGGTAATCATATCTAAATCCCTAACAATATATATTAAACGCTCTAAACCTTTTGTGGCTCTTTTTAAATACTTGTCTCTAATCTCTAAATTATCAATACCACCATCTATAAGTGTTTCCAAATAGCCTTGAACTGTAAATAGAGGTGTTTTAAGTTCATGAGACACATTACCCATAAACTCTTTTCGGTACTCCTCTCTTACTTTTAAGGTCTCAATTTCCAGCTTTTTATTTTTAGCAAAGCGATCAATTTCCTGAGTCAGAGAATTCATATCAGTTGTTATAGACTTTGGTATAAAAGATGAGGACTCTAGAAGTGTAAGCTCATCGTATATTTTTTTCACCCTTCTGTAAATGAATTTTTCAGCTCTGTATTGAATAATTATAAAACTAAGTGTAAAAGTTATTATTAAAAAGGGAACCGTAAGCCATATATATTCAATATTGAATTTATATAAAAAAACGCCCAACAAGAGCGTCATAATCAAAGTAATGTAACTTGAAGTCCTAAAAGCAAATTTATATGTCTTTTTTACTGATAATGTCATCTATTACTCCACGAACTTGTAACCCACACCTTTAATGGTTTTAAATTTATCATCACCTATTTTTTCACGAAGCTTTCTAATATGAACATCTATGGTTCTACCACCAACAACAACTTCATTACCCCAAACTTCATCTAAAATCTCTTCTCTTTTATAAACTTTTCCTGGTTTAGTGGCCAATAATGACAACAATTCAAATTCTTTGCGCGGTAAAACCATCTCATTGCCATTACAAATCACCTTATACTCATCACGATCTATAATTAAACCATCTAATTCAATTTGATTATTGTCTGCTGCACCAGAACTAAGACGTCTTAATAACGCCTTTACCTTACTCACAAGCACCTTGGGTTTAACAGGTTTGGTAATGTAATCATCAGCTCCAGCATCAAAACCAGCTACCTGAGAATAATCTTCACCTCTTGCCGTAAGGAATGTAATAATACTATGGTTGAGCTCTGGCAATTTTCTTAAACGCTCACATGCTTCAATCCCGTCCATTTCTGGCATCATAACATCTAGAATAATGAGATGTGGTTTAAATGTCTTTCCAGTTTCAATAGCTTCTAGACCATTAGAGGCTGTTTTAACAGCATAGCCTTCAGATTTTAGATTATAACCAACTATTTCTAAAATATCTGGCTCATCATCTACCAGAAGAATTTTAATATCGCTTGTATTCATAATGCTCTATTATTTTAACACAAATGTAAAGTTAATAAAACCAACCCAATTGGGTTCTTTAAAGAATAACACTTACATAACACTAATTTAATAAATCAAAAGAATTGCGTAATTTGTAAATTATTTTTTCAAGCATATTAACTTATTGTAAAACTTTTAAATAACCTGCAAAATCTAACATAGGAATAGTTAGATTTGAGGACATTTTTTTTAATTTAATATTTAATCTTATGAAAAAAATTACTTTTTTGCTTTCAATGCTTATTTCCTTGAGCTCTTTAGGCCAGGTTATTATCACTGAAATTGCTGACCCTAACAATGCAGCTGGAGCAAGATTTGTTGAATTACACAATTTGGGTGACAATAGCGTAGACCTTTCTGGCTATTACCTTAAAAGATGGACAAATGCAAATCCAGATCCACAAACCTCTACGGTAGATTTATCTGATATAGGCACTTTATCATCTAAAGGTTTTGCCCTAATTGCGGCAAATGGAACAACATTTGAAACTACATTTAATATTGCTCCTGATATTATTGCTGGTACAGGTGGTCCTGCAGACAGTAATGGTGATGATAAAATTGCTCTTTATGATTCAACTGATACTTTATTAGATATTTATGGAACACCTGGAAGCGACTCCAATAACGTTGATGGGCCTGAAAACTTTGAAGATGGTAGAGCAGAACGAAAAGCAAGTGTTGTCTCGGGAAATTCAACTTGGGATGGAAATGAATGGAATGTTAGTAATGATCAGGGATATGGCAACGGAGCTACAGATGCTCCTGCAGGTTATGATCCTGGAAGTTGGATTGGAAATTCTAGTTCACCCATTGTTTCAATAGATTCACCATCAAATAATAGTACGGTTGGTGACACCTCCTTGAGTGTTGAGGTTTCTGTAACGAATTTTGAAATTACTCAAAATGCCAACGATCCTAAAGATGGCTATGTATATTACAAACTTTTTGAAAATGGAACAGATACTTCTGTTCAACCCAATTTAGAAGATTCTTCTTCATCTACAACTATAGCATTAACTAATTTAATTGAAGGGACTCATACATTGGAGGTTTCTCTTGTAGATAACAGTTTTACTGCATTAGATCCTGCAGTTTCTCAAACCATATCTTTTACTGTTTCTCTAGGTCAAGTTTGTTTTGACTTAAGCAGTGGTCAAGAACTTTTTGATATTGTTACGGTTACACCAAACTCTGATTTTGATGAATGGTTTTTATCTAATGGTACTTATTCAATGAATGGTTTTGCAGGAGGCAGCGAAGAAAATGTTGAAAGCTGGTTGGTTTTTGGACCACTTGATATGTCTGGTGCATCTGGTACAAAATTAGAATTTGATTTAGGTGAATCTTATGGTGCTACAGATCTTGTAATAGCTGTTTCTTCAGATTACACTTCATGTCCATCGGGAGCCAACTGGTCAACAGTAACTACTCTTACTGACCCTGGATTTATAAGTCTGGATTTATCATCTGTTAC
>JBELHJ010000006.1:0-67849 GCA_042091495.1 Bacteroidota bacterium | reverse complement strand
CCTTTTTTGAAACCCTTCATATTTTTATGAAGGGTTTTTTTATTTATAACGTTTTAGTTATGAACTTGTGATTAAATTTATTTAAAAAGACTGTCCACTATAGTCATTATACCTTTAAACATGAAGTAGATTGCCAATAAACAACATGTTATTCCAATAATGAGTAATGGAATAAAAAGCGGTTTGGATTGGTTAGAAAAGGCAATATAAGTTAGTGTAGGTCCTATAAACATTAAAAATAAGGTTCCTAATAGGATTTTTAAGCCTTTAACTAAAAGTGATTTATTGGTTCTTTTTTGACTCATTAAAGTAATTTATAGCAGCTCTCACGTTTTTATGGACATTTAGTAGAGTTAAGGCTTCATCTTTTGAAATTTTTAATTCATTTTGAATCATTTTAATACCCCTATCTATAAGTTTATGATTACTTAATTGCATATCTACCATTTTATTGCCTTTAACACGACCTAATTGTATCATTAAGCTAGTAGAGATCATATTAAGTATCATTTTTTGGGCTGTACCAGATTTCATTCTTGAACTACCTGTTAGAAATTCAGGACCAACCACAACTTCAATAGGAAATTTAGCAACTTGGGCTAAAGGAGAACCGGGGTTTGACGTGATACAACCAGTGATAATATTCTCAGTGTTGCATTTTTCTAAAGCATGTATTACATAAGGTGTAGTTCCTGATGCAGCTATGCCAACAACAACATCATTTGAACTTATATGATGTGCTTTTAATTCTTGCCAACCAAGAGTTTGACTGTCTTCAGCGAATTCAACTGCATTTCTAATAGCTTTGTCGCCACCAGCTATCAAGCCAATTACAATATTATTATCAACACCAAAAGTAGGAGGACATTCTGAGGCATCTAATATTCCTAATCGACCACTGGTTCCAGCTCCAACATAAAACAGTTTACCGCCGTTTGAAACCTTATTTACTATATTTGTCACGAGGACTTCTATCTGAGGTAAAGTTTTTTCTACTGCATCTGCAACTTTTTTATCTTCATTATTTATTGAGGATAATATTTTGCTAACAGGCATATCTTCAAGCTTGTCATGAAGTGAATCTTGCTCTGTTATTTTAGTAAATTTTTTATTCATTGTATTCTTGAGAACCCCCGTCTTCGGTAACTGTATATTCTACCGTATCTGTTTCAGAAAGTCTAAAAAAACCAAAAGGGTAGTTATCTTCATCACTTTTATTAACTATGTTTCCTCTAACTGTAGCGGGTGTAGTAGAAAATGGTCCGCCAGCCCCATCTGCAGTTTGACTTAAAAGTAAGAACATAAATTGGTAATAGCGTTTAGAACACCCTAAATTTTTTAATCGAAGTTTATCCCCGGTTCTTAAAGTATCTGAATTATAAAAGTTTACACTAAATACTTGATTGTTACTTCCGTCAACAAATTGGTCATCACCAACCCCATAGATATATTCATCTTTTCTAATAAAATATTCTTCAAATAAGTAGTAATTCTCAACACCAGGCGTGTCCAAATCTTTTAAAAAGGCTTTAATCTCTATATCCTCACCAGTAAAACCGGTATCATTAGTTTGTTCAACACGATCTATCTCAGAAGCAGGAATAAGCGTTTCGCTACCAGAGTATATTTGTCCTTTATATTCAATTTCTAGAGTATAAGATTCATTTAAAACAGGGTTAAATGTTGATGTAGTGTATAAACCAGTGTTGTTAATTTCGTTAAAATTAAAAATGTCATTATTTGAATTTATAATTTGAACATTAGCCCCTGATGCAGGTAATGTTTCATTTTGATAATAAGGGCTAGAAAGTGTAAGCTTTATTTCTTGATTTTTTCCATCAGTTCCTTTCTCCCAGTTAATGCCTGCATCAATTACTAGTCTTTGTTGCCCATCATTTAAATCAAGTTCGATAACTTCTTCACAGGAAAACATGAAGATTACTAAAAATGCATATAGGTATTTAATATTATTCATGTGATTAAAATTTAAAATTATAAGTTACAGATGGGACAACGCCAAAAATGGATAATTTTACTGCTTCGTTTTGCCTTGTATCCTCATTTTGCCCAAAGCTAATGGAATTAGCATTCATTCTGTTGTATACATTATAAACACTGAATACCCATTCGCCCTTAATTTTTTTATTGGGTTTATTAGGTTTGTATATCGCAGAAACATCTAACCTATGATAGGATGGTAGTCTACTGGCATTACGTTGTTCGAAAACGGGTACGGTTACGTTATTATATTGGTATTGTCCTTCTGGAAACGTAGCTGCTAATCCTGTTTGAAAAATAAAATTTGATGCCAATGACCATTTTTTATTGATTTCAAAGCTGTTTGTTAATGATATATCGTGGGTTTTATCATAGGGCGTGGCATACCATTGGCTATTATTAATCCCTGATTCTTCAGGAGTTCTTCCTTTGGTAAGTTGCTCTGACTTTGATAAGGTGTAAGATAACCATCCTTTGAAGCGTCCTTCGGTCTTTTTAAATAAAATTTCTAAACCGTAAGCTCTTGACTCTCCGTTAAGAATAACTTGTTCAATAGCATTATTTCCAATTAAATCTGCACCATCTACATAATCAATCCTATTTTGAACATCTTTATAGAAACTTTCAATCTCTAAAGAATAGGTATTATTAAACCTTTTAAAATAACCTATTGCAAATTGATTTAATAACTGTGGATCTATAAATTCGCCTGAGGGTGTCCATACATCTAAAGGATTAGGTGAATTTGTGTTAGAGAGTAGGTGAATATACTGAGCCATTCTATTGTAACTCGCTTTGATAGAAGCATTATTTGTTAGTGCATAAGAAATTGCTGCTCTAGGTTCTAAGTTATTAAAACTCTTTATTACATCTGATCTTTCATAAGCTTTACTTCCAATAATATTTCCTGTTTCATAAATACCTTGTTCTTGGTTAAAAACAACAGCATTATTATTCTCATACACATTGATGTATTCTTGACCTAATCTTAAGAAGTTACTATATCTTAATCCTGCATAAAAAGAAACTTTATTAGATACCTTATAATCAGCTCCAAAATATGCAGCTGATTCAAGTGCGTATTTTTTAGTTAATTCATCGGGTTGAACAGGAGAATTTTGAGTTGTAGGTTCTATAATACCTGGATTGAAGTCATAGTATATACTATTTACACCATACTCTAATTTTAATTTATTAGAGATATAGTTTTTAAAATCATATTTAAGATTAAAATTCTTGATTCCAGAAGTCCAGTCAAATTCAATAAATCCAAGGTTTAAAAAGTAATCGTAATCAGAATAAATTAAAGATAAATTACTGAATAGTTTATCATTGTGAATATGATTCCATCTCAGGTTATAAAACATATTTCCAAAGGAATTATTAAATGTACCAGGAATTTTAAAAACATCTCTGCCCCAATAGGTAGATAAATATAAACTGTTATTGTCGTTTAGTTTATAGCTTAACTTAGTATTTAAATCATAGAAATAAGCTGTATTATCAAGGTCAAAAAGTGGAAGAAATAAATGGGCATAACTACTTCTACCACCTACCAAAAAAGATCCTTTTTCTTTTTTAATAGGACCTTCCAGAAGTAATCTACTGGAAATAGATCCAATGCCACCACTTCCATGGAATTCATTTTTATTTCCTTCTTTTTGATAAATGTCTAAAACAGATGAAACGCGACCTCCATATCTAGCTGGAATTCCACCTTTATATAATTTGAGGTTTTTAATTGCATCAGGATTAAAAACTGAGAAAAATCCAAATAAGTGCGAGGAGTTAAATACATTGGCTTCATCTAATAGAATTAAATTTTGATCTGCAGCGCCTCCACGCACATTAAATCCTGAAGTTCCTTCGCCTCCATTAGTAACTCCTGGAAGAAGGGTAATTGATTTTATGATATCAACTTCTCCAAAAACTACAGGCATTTTCTTTATAGTTTCAATAGCCAATGTGTTCACACTCATTTCAGGATTTTTGATTTTAACACGTTCAATATTTTGTTTTAATACGACTTCATCAAGATCTTCTGTGGCTTCTTTTAACGATATGTTATAGCTAATATTTTTATCGAGATTTATATTGGTTTTAATTGATTCAAACCCTAAGTAGCTAATTTCTATATTGTAATTTCCTTTAGGTAGTGTTAGAGAATAAAAACCATATTCATTAGATGTGGTCCCTGTTTGAAGTTCAGGAATAATGATATTGACTCCAATTAAGGATTCTAAACTTGATTGATCTTTTACAGTTCCGGTGAGGGTAAATTTTTCTTGGGAGTAGGTTAATAAAGTCGAAATGAGACTTAGGAGCAATAAATGTTTTTTCACTAGTTTTTATTTTGAAATAAAAGTAAAAAAAAGCTCCTTTTATAAGGAGCTTTTAACAGTTACTTGCGATTTGTTTAACATTTTATTCAGTAGAGAATTTAATGTCTCACTTGGTCGCATAGATTTTATGACTTCAGACTCATCAGGGAGGTAATAACCTTTTAAATCAATTTTGTACCCTTGGATATTATTGAGTTCATCAACAATTTGGTGTTCGTTGGTAAGAAGACTGTTATATACCTCTGTGAATTCTTCTTTTAACTCTAATTCATTGTCTTGAATTGCAAGAGCCTCAGCCCAGTAAAGTGCCAAATAAAAGTGACTTCCTCTATTATCTAGCTCATATACCTGTCTAGAAGGGGATTTTCTGTTATTTAATAGCTTTTCAGTTGCAACATCTAAAGCATCTGCCAAGACTTGTGCTTTTTTATTGTCATTAGTCTGACTGTAATGTTCTAAGGATACAGCAAGCGCTAAAAATTCACCTAAAGAATCCCACCTCAAATGATTTTCTTTTTCAAACTGCTGAACATGCTTTGGAGCAGACCCTCCAGCACCTGTTTCAAATAATCCTCCACCATTCATTAAAGGTACAATAGATAACATTTTTGCACTAGTACCAACTTCTAAAATGGGAAATAAGTCTGTTAAATAATCTCTAAGTACATTTCCTGTTACAGATATTGTATCCTCTCCATTTTTAACACGATTAAGGGTAAAGCTTGTAGCTTTTTCAGGTGAAAGAATATGATATTCAACTCCTAAGATGTCGTGATATGTAATGTATTTATTAACCTTTTTTATTAATTCAGCATCATGAGCACGGTCTTGATTTAACCAGAACACTATTGGAGTATTTGTTGCTTTAGCTCTATTAATAGCTAATTTAACCCAGTCTTGGATGGGTGCATCCTTAACTTGACACATTCTCCATATATCTCCAGTTTCAACATTATGAGAAATAAGTGTGTTTCCCTTAGAATCAACAACTTTAACTATTCCATCAGCAGTTAGTTCGAAAGTTTTATCATGGGATCCGTATTCTTCTGCTTTTTGAGCCATTAACCCTACATTAGGAACAGTTCCCATGGTAGTTGGGTCAAATGCACCGTTAGCTTTACAGAAATCAATTGTTGCTTGATATATAGCGGCGTAGCTGCTGTCAGGTATGATAGCTTTTGTGTCTTGTAGTTGTCCTTCATGGTTATACATTTTTCCTGAAGTCCTAATCATTGCAGGCATTGATGCATCAATGATTACATCGCTTGGTACATGCAAGTTCGTAATTCCCAAATCAGAATTAACCATTGCTATATCTGCATTGTTTGCCAATTCTTCATTGATATCATTTATAATATCTTCTTTAAGTTGTTGGGGCAGTGTTTCTATTTTTTCAATAACATTTCCAAAACCATTATTAGGGTTGATACCTAATTTATTAAATGTTTCGTGATGTTTATTAAATACATTTTTAAAGTAGGTCTTAACAACGTGACCAAATATGATAGGATCAGAGACCTTCATCATAGTTGCTTTCATATGAAGTGAAAGCAAAATATTATTGTTTTTAGCGTCTTGAATTTGCTTATCAAGGAAATTTAAAAGTGCTTTTTTCTGCATTACAGTAGCATCAATAATTTCCCCTTTAAGAACAGATAAATTTTCTTTTAATAGATTTATATTTCCAAATTTATCCTCAAAAATAATACTTAAATTATAAGATTCTTTTAATGTTATTGACTTCTCATTATGACAAAAATCACCACTATCCATAGTAGCAACGTGAGTTTTAGAGTTTGATGACCAAACACCCATAGAGTGAGGGTGGTTTTTTGCATAGTTTTTTACTGCTTTAGGAGCTCTTCGGTCAGAGTTTCCTTCTCTTAAAACAGGATTAACTGCACTACCTTTAATTTTATCATATTTTGATTTGATAATTTCTTCATCTGTATTTGAGGGATTATCTGGGTAATCAGGCAGGTTATAACCTTGATTTTGTAATTCTAAAATTGTAGCCTTAAGCTGTGGAATCGAAGCACTGATATTTGGGAGTTTTATAATATTAGCTTCAGGACGTTTTGCTAATTCACCTAGTAAAGCTAGAGCGTCTTCATGTTGTTGATCTTTATCTAAGAATTCAGGAAAATTAGCTAATACTCTAGATGCTAGAGAAATATCTTTAGTTTCTATTGTGATTCCTGAAGATTTAGTGAACGATTTTATAATTGGTAATAATGAGCGAGTTGCTAAAGCTGGAGCTTCATCTGTTTTAGTATAAATAATTGAAGGCGATTTTACCATGAATCAGTTTTTATATTAAACACTTAGGTTCTTTTAAAGAAATGCAAATATATAAAATTATGATCATGGCTTTTCCTTTATTACTACATAGTTTTATTCAATTTTTAATTTTTATTAAAAGTTCAAAAATATCTAAAAATAAAAAGCCATATTAAAATATTTCTACTCTAATATGGCTTTCTTTTGTGAAGTTTTAATGAATTTGACTTACA
This sequence comes from Bacteroidota bacterium, assembly GCA_042091495.1. GTDB lineage: Bacteria > Bacteroidota > Bacteroidia > Flavobacteriales > Flavobacteriaceae > JBELHJ01. Next base: position 60,996 of record JBELHJ010000006.1, on the reverse strand, counting down.
TCAAACACCTAACTAAAAGTAGGGTTAACGCTTCACGAGTGTTCTTTAAGTCATAATGTAATGACTTGTGAAGCCCTGTGAACCATTTTCTCATACTGTTTCATTGTTCATAAAACAATACTTGATAATCATTCTTCATAACAAAATTTGCTATGTTACCTGCTTTCGCAGGCCTTAGATATAATTCTTTCAGCGCTTACACACTGAATGAGACTATAAATCGGATTTCACTATTTCTAGAAAACTAGGTTTTATAAAAATCAAAGAACGGATGTTTTAAGTTATTAACTATCAACACTGTAAATATATAATCGAAATTGAATTATCAAAAAAAAAAAAACATAAAACAATTCACAATTAATTAACTCTAGTTATTAACAATTGTTAATAAAAAAAGCCTTGAGTTATTCAAGACTTTAATTTTAATGTAGTTAATATTATTTTCTAACTTCTTTGATTCTTGCTTTTTTACCAGTAAGACCTCTGAAGTAGAATATTCTTGCTCTTCTAACTTTACCTTTCTTGTTAACTTCAATTTTTTGGAGTGCAGGTAAATTGATAGGAAAAATTCTTTCTACACCAACAGTACCAGACATTTTTCTGATAGTGAAAGTTTCCGAAGATCCAGTACCTTTTCTTTGAAGTACTACCCCTCTAAAAAACTGAGTACGAGATTTGTCACCTTCCTTTATTTCATAAAATACCGTAATGGTATCTCCTGCACTAAATTCAGGAAATTCATTTTTAGTTACGAATTCGTCTTGAACAAATTTTAATAAATCCATTTTACTTTTTTATAACGTTTATTAGAAGTAACATTCACGATTTTCGCCAGTGGTTAATCCCAAATTGGATGCAAAACTAATATTTTTTATTAAATAAACTATGTTTTGTTTGAAATTATTCATCAAGAAGATCTGGTCTTCTTGATTTCGTTCTTTTGTAAGCTTCATTTTCACGCCATTTTTCAATCTCTGGAAAATTACCACTAAATAGAACATCCGGAACTTTCATGTTTTTGTATTCTCTGGGTCTAGTATAAATTGGTGGTGCTAGTAAGTTATCTTGAAACGAGTCTGTAAGCGCAGAAGTTTCGTTGCCTAATACTCCTGGAATTAATCTAACTATAGCATCACATAGCACTGCAGCTCCTAATTCTCCTCCTGACATGACATAATCACCAATAGAAATTTCTTTCGTAATAAAATGATCTCTTACTCTTTGATCAACTCCTTTATAATGTCCACATAGAATAATAATATTTTTCTGAAGCGATAATTGATTAGCTATACCTTGATTTAAGGTTTCCCCATCTGGAGTCATGTAAATTATTTCATCATAATTTCGCTTGTTTCGAAGTTTACTAATACATTTATCTATAGGTTCTATCATCATTACCATTCCGGCTCCTCCACCAAATTGATAGTCATCTATAGACTTGTAATTATCTGAAGTAAAATCTCTGAGGTTATGAAAATTCACTGTAACAAGACCAGAGTCAATAGCTCGCTTCATTATAGATGCTTCAAACGGACTCTTGAGTAGTTCAGGAAGTATAGTAATAATATCTATTCTCATATTAGATAATCTGGAGTTCTAAATTATTAATTCTATTTATGTGGATAAGTTAGATTCCTTTCTGTTTATTTATTTCGTTTTGTAGTTGTCTTCTTACTTTTTGCTCGCGTTCTAAAGCTATTCTTCTATGATCTTCGTATTCTTTTTCAAGATCTAATAATTGATTATTAGCATATTTAGTTACGCGATTACACTCAATAAATTTATAAATAAGAATTAAAATAATTAAAATTAATACTCCAATGAGTGACCAGATTAATGTGTTATAGATTGATTTAGAAGTTGCTATTCCAAGAAAATTCAACTGGTCTTTTTCTATAGATACAGCCTCATAATTTTTACTTACAACAATTAATTTTGAATTTAACTCGCTAATTTCTGAGTCTTGCTTTTTAATTTTATCATCTTTTAATTTTAAATTATCATTCAAGTTATTGATTGAATCTATGGTATTATTTTTCAGTTGATTCAATAAAACTTTTTTAACGACTTTGTAATCTTGATAATTATTTGATTTTGTAATGAGATAGCCAAACTGTTCTTCAATATTACCTTCATTAATACTTTTAGTTTTATTTTTTTCTTGAGCGTATGTATTTTGAAAATTTAAATTGAAAGCTGTTACAAAAACAAGAATAAGTTTGATAAATTTCATAGGGCTTTGCTTAATTTTTTTGGCAATATAAGGAATAATTTGTTCAGGTATTTATAAAAAAAGCTCCATTAGTGGAGCTTTTTCATGAAAATATTAGCACTCTTTTTTTTCTTATTAATAATAGGTAAAACGTCTTACATTTGAAACATATTTAGCAAGTCTAACAACTTGATGGCTGTAGCCATATTCGTTATCATACCAAACATATATTACTATATTTTTACCTTCGTTACTAACTAAAGAAGCTTTACTGTCATAAATAGATGGAGCTGCACTACCAACAATATCGCTGGATACTAATTCATCATTAATTTCATATTTAATTTGTTCAACCAAATCACCATTCAAAGCAGCTTTCTTAACTATTTCATTTAAATTCGGCAATGTTGTTGCATTTTTAATATTTAGATTTAAGATGGCAAGAGAACCATTGGGAACAGGAACTCTTATGGCATTTGAAGTAAGTTTGTCGGTCAAAACAGGAAGTGCTTTAGCAATCGCTTTTCCTGCTCCAGTTTCTGTTATTACCATGTTAAGTCCAGCTGCACGACCCCTTCTATATTTACTATGAAAATTATCAACTAAATTTTGATCATTTGTATAAGCATGTATTGTTTCTAAATGTCCATTTTCAATTTCTAAATGTTCATGGATTATTTTGAGTACAGGTGTAATAGCATTTGTTGTACATGAAGCTGCAGAACTAATATCTAATTCTTCAGGCGTATATTTTTTATGATTAACACCATATACAATATTGGGAATTTCTTTTCCAGGTGCAGTCAATATTACTTTACTGATTCCAGGGTTTTCAAAATGTTTAGACAAAGACAATTTATCCCTATTAACACCGGTATTGTCTATTAGTAAAGCATTATGTATACCGTAGCTCTTATAGTCTATTGATTTTAAATCATCAGATGAGATAAAATATACGGTTGTACCATTTATAATAAGCGCTTTTTTTGAGAAATCTACTTGAACTGTGCCACAAAAATCACCATGTACAGAATCAAACCTCAATAATGACGCTCTTTTTTCAAGAATCTCTTTATTGATCTTACCTCTGGTTACAACTGCACGTAATCTTAATTGATTTCCAGCTCCAGTTTTAGTCATAATTTCTCTTGCTACCAATCTTCCAATTCTTCCAAACCCGAAAAGAACAACATCTTTAGGAGTCATTTTTTTAACATCATTTGAACTATTTAGCTTTTCAATTACAAAACTTAAGATATTTTTTTCAAGTGGTTCATGTAATTTATATTCAAATGTTAATTTTCCAATATCTATTCTGGATGGAGGTAAGTCAATTGATTTCAAGGACTTTGCTATTTCAACGGTATCAAATATTGAAATAGGCTTTTCTACAAACTCTTCAGCATATTCATGTAGATTAAGAATTTCACTAACGGTTTTATCAATTAATTGATTTCTAAACAAAACTAGTTCTATAGATTTTTCATACCATAATTCGCTTATGATTTTTATTAAATCTACAGTAGCTTTTCTTCTTTTAGCTTGAAACTGTAATTCTTGTTCATATGACACTGTTATTTCCATTGTGTGAATTTTAATTTAAAGCGACAAAAATACACATTTCAAACGTTTTCGTAGATTATTTGAAGAAAAAAATAGTCCTCTGATTAGAGGACTAAAAATTATTTTGAAACTGTATTGGATTATCTAAAAATAATGCGCTCAATTTCACCTTTTGGGGACATAAATTTGATACTATAAATACTGGTATTATAAGATTGTTTTAAAGCATTAATATCATCAATACTTTCTATATCCCTGTCATTAATACTTAAAATAAAATATCCTTGAGTAATACCTGTGTTTTTTAAACTTTTATTATTTACACGCTCAATTAAAACTCCATTTTTGATTTGGAGTTTGGATTTAACAGAGTTGGAAATGTTCTTTAATTCCATGTCCATGAATTCAACAGTGAAAATCTCAGGTGTAGATAAGGTTACTTTTACTTGTTTCTGTTTATTATCTCTTAGTAATACAATATTAACTTCATCATTAGGGCGTTTGGTTTTTAAATACCCCTTCATATCAGTAAACTTAGTAATCTTGATGTTATCAATTTTTTGAATAATATCTCCATGTTTGATTCCTGCTTTTTGAGCTCCAGAGCCGTCCTCAACAGAATCTACATAAAATCCTTCGGTTTCGTTAATATCAATATTCTCTGAAACAGCACTATTTAATTCAGTACCTCTAACGCCCAAGATGCCATTTTTAACATCTCCAAATTCCATGATATCCTCAACCACTTTTCTAGCTATATTACTTGGAACAGCAAATGAATATCCAATGAATGAATTATTACCAAAAATAGCAGTATTAATTCCTATTAAATCTCCATTAAGATTCACAAGTGCTCCACCAGAATTCCCAGGGTTAACTGCGGCATCTGTTTGAATAAATGATTGGTTTTGTTCACCTGACAAGTCTCTAGATTTAGCACTTATAATTCCTGCCGTTACTGTTGATGTTAAGTTAAAAGGATTCCCTACAGCTAGAACCCATTCCCCAATTTTAGCTTCATCAGAATCTCCAAACGTAGTATATGGAAGTGACTCATCTGTATCTATTTTAAGTAGCGCTATATCTGTTTCTTTGTCAGTACCTATAAGTTCAGCTTTGTAGGATTTATTGTTATTTAGCGTAATTTCAATATCGCTTGCTCTGTCAATAACATGGTTGTTTGTTATGATATAGCCGTCAGGAGAGATTATTACACCACTTCCTGTCCCTACTTGAGATTGTGGAGGTCTTCTATTAAAGAATAAATCTTGAATGGTAACAGGCCCATTATAATTTGTAGTGTTTTTGACATGAACGACTGCATCTATAGTTTTTTCGGCTGCAGAAACAAAATCATTATTTAATGGCAACGCATTTGAAGTATTGTTTACATTGTAATTAGCCGTTTTGAATTCATAATTTGGTTTAGAAGTATTCGTTTGCTCATTATTTATGTTGTTATTTAAAGTATAAATAGTAAGAGCACTTGTCAAAATTGAAACGCATACAATTGAAATGATTTTTTTCATAATTAATTATTTATCTAACTATAATGTCAAAAATATAAATTTATTGAAATGAAAGATTGATTTAACTTTTCTTTAAATGTGTTTTAACTGCCGTTTAACAGCTTAAATTATTTTTCAATATCACTATATTTGTTCACTTTTACATATGGCACAAACTTTTTATAAATATCAGGGAACTGGAAACGATTTTATCTTGTTTGATAACAGGTCTTCTTTTTTTAATAAAACCGACAAATCATTGATTGCAAGATTATGCGACAGGAAATTTGGAATAGGTGCAGATGGATTAATGCTTCTTGAAAAGCATGAACAGTATGATTTTAAAATGGTGTATTTCAATTCTGATGGCAATGAGAGTTCCATGTGCGGTAATGGTGGGCGGTGTATTGTTGCTTTTGCTTTCCATTTAGGTATTGGAGGAAAAAAAATGGAATTTGAAGCTATAGATGGTTATCACAGAGCTCTATTAATTAATGATATTGTAAGTATTGAAATGATTCCAGTAAATCACATTGAACTTTATGATACACATGTTTTTATGAATACCGGTTCACCTCACCACGTAGAGTTAGTAGACAATGTTTCAGAAATTGATGTCTCAAATCAAGGTGCCAAAATTCGTTTTGGAGCGCCTTATTTTGATGAGGGAACTAATGTAAATTTTGTTTCTAAAAAGAATACGGAAAGTTGGTGTATAAGAACCTATGAGCGTGGTGTTGAAAATGAAACTTTATCATGTGGTACAGGTGTTACTGCAGCTGCTTTATCATTACATAAATTAGGTTTGGTTGAATCCAAACATATTGGTTTAGAAACTCAAGGTGGTCTTTTGAATGTTTCATTTGAAGAGCATTCAGAAGGTTATAATAATATTTGGCTAAGTGGTCCTGCTAAATTTGTTTTTAAAGGCGAAGTATCATGGTAACATTAAAGGGTAAAAAAGTTTATTTAAGAGCTTTAGAACCAAATGATCTTGATTTTATTTTAAATATTGAAAATGATGAATCAATATGGGAATTAAGTCATACTCAAACACCTTACTCAAAGTTTTTAATCAAAGAATATTTAACTAATGCCCACAAAGATATTTATGAGGCTAAACAATTTAGATTTGTTATTTCAGATTATGCAGAAAATGCATTGGGCTTAATTGATCTTTTTGATTTTGATTTTAAAAATAAACGAGTAGGTATTGGCATATTAATTACAAATCCTAAAGATAGAAACATTGGCATTGGTACTGAAACTCTGGACTTGGTTATCAATTATGTGTTTTCAAATTTTGATATGCAACAAGTTTATGCTAATGTACTTGAATCCAATTCAATTAGTTTAAAATTATTTGAATCTAAAGGTTTCACGATTGTAGGATTGAAAAAAAATTGGAACTATTGTATTAAAAGCAGCACTTTCCAAAATGAGTATTTATTACAACTACAGAACAAATAAAGGAAATGTATTTTAAAAAGATTTTATTAGCTATTATAGCTCTTGGTTTATTTGGAATGGCAGTCTTCGCATATTATGTCAATAAGGTAATGTTTATAGAAAATACTGCATTTGATAATAAAACGGCATATGTCTATATATCCAGAGAAGACTCTTATTCCAAAGTGATTGATCAATTGACCCCATTACTGAAGGATATCAAAACTTTTGATGCTTTAGCAAAGCAAAAAAAATACGATACGCATGTAAAATCTGGACGGTTTGTTATTGAGAGGGGTATGAATAACAATGCAATTATAAACTCTATAAGATCAAATAATATTCCATTAAGAATAAGTTTTAATAATCAACACGATATCGAAAAACTTGCTGTCAGATTGAGTGAGCAGTTAGATTTCTCAGCTCATATTTTTTTAGAATCGGTATTAGATTCTTCTTTTCTAGCTTCAAATAATTTTAAAAGAGAAACCATTCTAGGTATGTTTATTCCAAATAGTTATGATGTATACTGGGATACAACTCCTGAAAATTTTAGACAAAAAATGGTCAAGGAATATTTAAAGTTTTGGAATGCTTCTAGACTCAATAAAGCAAAACAGATAGGATTATCTCCGATAGAGGTTATTTCATTAGCATCTATTGTCCATGAGGAGTCAAAACAAATTCTTGAACAACCAACCATAGCTGGAGTCTATTTGAATAGGTTAAAAATTCAAATGCCTTTACAAGCAGATCCAACGTTAAAATTTGCATTATATCATCAAGAAAATTATGAAGGGAAAGAAATAAAACGGATTCTTAATAAACATAAATTAATAGAGTCTCCATATAACACTTACAAGTATACTGGATTACCACCAGGTCCAATAGCCATGCCTGATATATCAGCAATAGATGCTGTTTTGAATCCTGATAAACATCGTTATATTTATTTCGTTGCAAATCCCAGTAAACTTGGTTACCACACTTTTGCTAAGACATTGTCTGAGCATAACAGAAATGCTAGGAAGTATCATAATTACTTGAATTCAAAACATATTTTAAATTAAATTCTAATCTTTTATTAGGTTATATTTTTTTATTTTAGTTAGTAAACTAACTAATTTGAAATCCAATATAAAATACGCAGTCCTAATAGTATTATTAATACTTTCATATGTGTTTTTCTCTTTGATTCCTTCTACTGTAACACAAAAAAAATCTAACTACAATGATGTTTTAGATTATAATTTAACACTTGACGTTTCTGAAAATAACTCTAAAGAACAAAATTTTCCATATAATAAAAATGGTTTTCTAGAATTTAAAGAGGCTATTGGTTTCAAAGAATCCGCTGGAAAATATGGAAGAGTTAATAAATATGGATATTTAGGGAAATACCAATTTGGAAAAGAAACACTTAAGTTGCTTGGTATTTATAATACTATCACATTTCTTAATACTCCTGAACTTCAAGAACAAGCTTTTTATGTAAATGCTAAGCGAAATAAGTGGATTTTAAGAAAGGATATTAAACGTTTTGTTGGAAAAAAAATTGCTGGAGTAATAATTACTGAGTCTGGTATTCTGGCATCTGCTCATTTAGCAGGACCTGGAAATGTTAAACGCTTCTTAAGATCATATGGAACCATAAATACTTCTGATGCTTTTGGATCTTCAATATTAAAATATATGAAACTATTTTCTGGCTATGATACCTCAGTGGTTGAAGCAGAACGAAATCCTAAAGTATCTTATTAATCTTTATGAATCAAATATATAGCTGGCCTTTTATGAAGTTCTATGTTTCTTTTTTTCCATAAATTAATTGGTAGAGAAAGAATTTTTTCTGTGGGTAGCGTTATATCAACAGCAATACATAAACGGGTGTTTTCGTTAAGGTTTTTACATAATTCTTCGAGCATTTTATCATTGCGATATGGAGTTTCTATAAATATTTGTGTCTGATTTTTTTCAAAAGATAATTTTTCAAGTTTTTTTATTGCAGACTTTCTTTTTACATTGTCTATGGGGAGATAACCATTAAATGCAAAGTTTTGACCATTCATACCAGAACTCATTAATGCTAAAATAATGGAAGAGGGTCCTGACAGAGGAACAACTTCAATACATTTATTATGTGCTAATTTTACGATTTCTGAACCAGGATCAGCTACCCCGGGACAACCAGCCTCAGACAATAAACCAATATGGTTGCCTTCCAAGCATGGATCAAGAAAATCAATAATCTCTTCATCACTTGTATATTTATTTAAAACTTTGATTTTAAGATCGGATTGAATTTTTGATTGATTAATTTTTTTAATAAAACGTCTGGCTGTTTTTTCATTTTCAACAATATAATAATCTATGAATTCTGTAGCTTTTTTAACAGATATGGGAAGTACTTCAAGAGGTGGATTATCACCAAGTGGCGTAGGAATTAAAAAGAGTTTACCTGTTGAATTCATGATCTTTTTTTTTTGTAAGTATAATTATTCTTTTGACGAAATAAAAAAGATTACATATCAATATTCATAAAACTACTTCTTAATTAATACTTAATATTCATTTGTTTTAATTTAACTTACTTTTGCAAAAAAAAATAAAAAAGTTTGGGTAATCAACGATGGGTAAATTGGTCAAAGACTGTTTCATCTTTTCCGGAATCTATAATTTATCCCAAAACACAAGACGCGTTAATTGAAGCAATCAAGAATGCAATTAGTAATAATACTAAAGTCAAAATTGTTGGAAGTGGTCATTCTTGTTCAAAAATTGCTGAAACGCATTCAGGAATATTAATATCATTAGATAATCTAACAGATATTATTAATTATAACAAAGAACTTTTGCAGTTAGAAGTTCAGTCTGGTGCTACATTAAGGTTAATAAGCAACTATTTATCAAGTCAAGACGCCGCACTTTCAAATTTAGGCACTATAGATTCACAGACTATTTCTGGAGCTATTTCTACTGGTACTCATGGGACAGGTATTAATTTTGGTTCTGTTGATCAACAAATTATAGAGTTAACGATTATTAATGGATTAGGTGAAATACTTATTCTAAATGAATCAACTAATTCAGAGTTATTTAATTTATGCAAAGTTGGATTAGGAGCTTTTGGAGTTGTTATTTCAGTTAAAATACAATGCGTTCCAGCTTTTAGTCTTCAAGTCATACAAAAATCAATTAATTTTTCGGAGTTCGGATATTATTTTAACAAATTAAATGAATCAGACCATCTTCGCTTTTGGTGGGCACCACACACAAATAAAATTCAGTTATGGCAAGCTAAAAGAATTAAAGGTTTTAAAATTTTTGGTCAATCTAGGTTAAGTTGGTTCAAGGAAGTTATTATCGGAGAATGGTTTTTTCAGTTTTTAATGATGATTTCTTCATTTATTAAATCGTTTGGAAAGTTCACGAATAATTTCATTTTTGATCAGGTATTGGGTCAAAGTTTTAATTATACTAAGTATTCAAAAAATGCATTTGTTCTTCCAATAACAATTAAACAAACGGTTATGGAATATGCTGTACCTATAGAGTATACTCTAGAAGTACTTGAGAAATTACACATAATTACAAGTTCAAATGATTATTATGTTCATATGCCTATCGAATTAAGGTTTGCTCCAAAAAATAATGCTTTTCTCAGTATGTCTTATGGAAGAACATCGTGCTACATAGGTATTATTAGTTATAAGCCTTTTGGTAAATCAATACAATATGATAATTTCTTTAAGCAAGTTCACAATGTATTAAGTGAATATGGGGCACGTCCACATTGGGCAAAAAAACACTACTATAAACCTAGTGAAATAGAACAATTATATCCTCATTGGGAAAAAGCAAAGAAGAGAAGAAAAGAATTAGATCCTAAAGGGATTTTTAAAAACGAATTTTTAAGTAAATTGTTTGATTAAGTATTCAGTTTTCCAGCTAAATCATCAACATACTTTTTAAATTGTTTGTCTGTAGATGACAGGTTATCTACAGTTTTACAGGCATGAAGCACCGTGGCATGATCTCTTTTGCCTATTTGAGAACCTATACTTGCTAGAGAAGCTTTGGTATATTTTTTTGCGAAAAACATGGCAAGTTGACGGGCTTGAACAATATGTCGTTTTCTTGTTTTTGATTGAAGAGTTTCCACATCCATTTGAAAGTAGTCTGATACGACTTTTTGGATATAATCAATAGAAACTTCTTTTTTAGTATTCTTTACAAATTTATCAACAATAGATTTTGCTAGTTCAATTGTAATTTCTTTTCTATTGAAAGAAGACTGAGCAATTAAAGAAATAATGGCTCCTTCAAGTTCTCTTACATTGGTCTTTACATTTTTAGCAACGTAGTCTACAATTGAATCAGGCATTTCAACGCCATCTCTGTAGAGTTTATTTTTTAGAATAGAAACTCTTGTTTCATAATCTGGATGCTGTAATTCGGCTGAAAGTCCCCATTTAAATCGTGATAAAAGTCTTTGCTCTATGTCTTGCATATCTACAGGAGCTTTGTCGCTCGTTAAAATGACTTGTTTGCCATTTTGATGTAGATGATTGAAAATATGGAAGAATACATCTTGAGTACCAGATTTACCAGACAAAAACTGAACATCATCAATAATAAGTACATCAATTATTTGGTAAAAATGTATAAAATCGTTTCGGTTGTTTTTCTTTACAGAATCAATGTATTGTTGGGTAAATTTCTCAGCTGAGATGTACAAGACTGTTTTTTCGGGATATTTATCTTTAATATCAACTCCAATAGCATGAGCAAGGTGCGTTTTACCTAGTCCAACACCTCCAAAAATCAAAAGAGGATTAAATGAAGTACCACCAGGTTTATTGGCAACAGCTATTCCTGCGTTTCTAGCTAATCTATTTGAATCTCCCTCTAAAAAATTATCAAAATTATAATTAGGGTTTAACTGAGATTCTATCTTAACATTTCTTATACCAGGAATTATGAACGGATTCTTTAGCTCAGGATTTTTATTTTTAAGAGGTATGTCAACATCTTGAGATTTAACTGGAGTTCTATTTGAGCTAGGTATTTTTTCAGTAAAGGGTTGTTTGTTACCATAGGTATTCTCCATTTTAATAACGTAAACTAATTTGGCAGAATTTCCAAGCTCTTTTGTTAAAGCTACTTTAAGAATCTTAACATAATGTTCTTCCAACCACTCGTAAAAAAATTTACTGGGAACTTGAATACTTAGTGCATTGTCAGAGAGCTTTACTGCTTCAATAGGATCAAACCATGTTTTATAAGCTTGTGGTTGAATATTATCTTTTATAAAAGATAAGCAATTTTGCCAAACTGATTCAGCAGTTTTATTCATGTTAATTGATCGTATTTATGGTTTGTTAGTTGATTGTTAAGAAAGTAAAAGCTTTGTGGTAAGCTCTAATCTCTTTACACAAATATGTGAACAAATTTTTTAAAAAAAAAATGATTTTGACTTGAATATTTAGAATTTTTTTTCAATACTTACTTTAGTTATTTTGGGTAATTAAATTGTTTGCTGTGAAAACAAATAAGACTTCGATAAGAGTACGATATGGTGAGACTGATCAAATGGGAGTGGTATACCATGCTAATTATGTTAATTTTTTTGAAATTGGCAGAACAGAGTGGCTGAGAAGTTTGGGCTACACATATAAGTCACTGGAGGCTAGTGGTGTTTTTTTGCCTGTAATAGGTATTGAGATTGATTATAAAAAATCTGCAAAATACGATGATGAATTGACTGTAGAGTCCTCATTGATTGAAAAACCTAATATTAGAATTCAATTTTTACACAAAATTTTTAATCAAGAAGGAGATTTACTTGTGACAGGAACTTCCAAATTAGTTTTTTTGGATAAAATAAACAATAGACCAGTTAAGTGTCCCAAATTCTTATTGAATTTGATAGATTAAATTTTTTCTAATTAAATTTTAATCTTTGGATAATCTTTAAAATCATTAAGTACGTTATTTAATATTTCTTCCTTGATTTGAATTTTTATTTTGCAATTATTTGCTAAATCTTGTTCTACAATTTTAAGTTTATGTTTTTTAATAATTCGCATTACAATATTTAAAGAATCATAATTAAAAATTAATTTTTTTTCAAGGGTGATTGGAACAGTTTTAATAATACAATGATCTAAGGTTTCTTTAGCTGTATTTTTGTAGGTACTTATAAGGCCTCCAATACCTAATTTTACGCCTCCAAAATATCTTACAACAATTACAAGAGTATTTGTAATGTTTAGTGATTGAATTTGTCTGTAAATAGGTAGTCCAGCAGAATTATTAGGTTCTCCATCATCATTATATCTAAATGTCTTAAATGGATTTATTCCTAATTCATAAGCGTAACAATGATGGTTAGCTGAAGCATGTTTTGTTTTAATAAAAGTAATCCTCTCTTTGACTTCCTCAATAGTATTTATTTGAAAAGCATACCCTATAAATTTGCTTTTTTTCTCTTTGATTAAAATATTTTCTACAGTTTGATCTATTGTTTTAAAATGACTCATAATCGTAATTTATGAAGTACTTATAAGCATGATAGAAATAATAGCTAGGCTAATTCCAAGCCAGTTTTTTTTAGATAAAGATTCTTTATAGAATAAAAGTCCTATTAAAGAAGTTGTCATAACAATAGCTACATTGTTTATGGTGAAAATAGATGAGCTCTCTAGGTGTTCATTGTTTAATGCTTTGAGTAAAAAATAGATAGAACTATAGTTAACTATACCCAGAATAATTCCGGCAATAATTGTTTTAATATCATTTTTAAAACCAAAGGTTTTTTTAAATCCAATACTTAAAATTATTCCTATGCTTCCTGCTATCAAGAAGATGGTTGCACTGAAAAGCGGTATTCCATTTTCTGGTACGTAAGTAGTTTCTATAAATTTTATAGAGGTATCAATTACTCCCGACCCTAAAAATAAAAGTATCGGATAGCTGAGATGTTTTTTAAAATCAATTTTTTTTTCATTTTTAATACTTGCAAGGTATACAGCAATTAGGGCTAATAAAATAGCAATAACTTTAATAAAACCGGCTTCTTCGTTATAAACATAAAACCCAAAAATTACAGGAATAATTACACTCATTTTAGAAGCTACAGAGGCAACAGAGAGACCATTTATTTGAGCTGTTTTAGCCATTAAATTGAAAATACTTATGAATAAAATACCAAGTAAAATCGCTCCAATAAACCAATCAGATCCAACGGTGTTTCCGTAATTGAAATCTACCGCAGACAAAGAAACACCAACTATAGCAGCAGTAAAATAATTTAAAACAATGGCTTGGAATGTATTTATTTTTTTCAATTGAAAACTTTTAAACAATACAAACAATAAAGAAGACGAAATAATACTGTAAAAAAGTTCTAACACAATAAATTATTTTTGACAGTTACTAATGAAGTGATATCCTCATTCTGTTTAAGCCACCAAGTTTTAATATTTAATTTTGATGCTGTATTAATATGTTCCAGTGTATCATCAATAAAAAGTGTTTCCTCAGCACAGATATTATTGCTCTTTAAAACAAAATCAAAGATTTCCTTATTTGGTTTTCTTAATTTAATTTCATGTGATAAGTAAAATTTATCAAAACATGATTTAAATTCATTAAAAAAGGATACATGTTCTTTGATGAAATTAATATGAAGTTCATTGGTGTTACTTAATAAAATCATTTTGTAGTTACTAGTGGCTTTTAAATTTTTTAAAAATTCAACACGATAATAAGGAAAATCAGCAATGATAGAGTTCCACAATTTTATTATAGAATCTTCGCTAAATGAATTATTATATTTTTTTAATGTCTTTACAAAAGCTTCAGTGTTGATGTTCCCAGTTTCATAATCATTTAACAAATTTAATAAGGTTTGGTTTTTTGAAATGTCTCCAAATACATTATACATTTGTTTGTTAAAATTGCTTTTATTAAGGTTAATAAATACATCTCCGAAATCAAAAATTAAAGTTTTAATCATTATAAAAAATATTAAGCTTATCGTTCAAATATTTCTTTTCTTCAAATTTCTTAGTAGTCATTTCAGGACATTTTACACCCTTAATAAGTTTAATGTTGCCAATAAATACTCTAGCTTCATCCCAAAGGTTTTCATGAATAAAACTATTTAATGTTTTGGCTCCACCTTCAATAATTACGGAAGACATATTTTTATGGTATAATTGATCAACTATATCATAAACAGATTTTGTACTATTTGATTTTAAAGAGTAGGTTAATGAAGCATTATTGAAAACACGCATTTTTTTATCTAAACGATTCTGATTATCAATCACAAAGCGCACAGGGTTTTTACCAAAATAATGTCTCGCTGATAGTTCAGGATTATCTTCTAAAGCTGTTTTAGAACCTATTAGTATACTTTGCTCTTCAGTTCTCCATTTGTGAACGTATTGTTGGGATAATTTGTTTGAAATCCAGAAAGGTTGTTGTTGTGATTTTGATAAAGGTGCTATAAAACCATTTGAACATTGTGCCCATTTCAAAATAATATAGGGTCTTTTTTTATTTTGAAATGTAAAAAAACGCTTGTGATGCCTTAAACATTCTTTTTCAAGAACATTAGTTGTAACATCACATCCATTATCTTTTAATATTTTAATTCCTTTTCCAGCTACTTTTGGATTAGGATCAATACAACCTATAATCACTTTTGGAATTTGATATTTTACAATTAGATTGGCACAAGGAGGAGTTTTACCTTGATGTGCACAAGGTTCCAGTGTTACATATAAAGTAGATTGTTTTAAAAGTGATTTATCATTCACCTCATTAATTGCGTTAACCTCGGCGTGAGGACCTCCAAAGGGACTTGTAAAGCCTTCTCCAATAATTTTGTTATCGTATACAATTACTGCGCCAACTGCAGGGTTTGGGGCGCATAATCCAATCCCTTTTTTAGCGATTTCTAAACTTCTTAGTATGTATTTTTCTTGTATATTCACAGCTGTAAATGTAGTAGTTTATTGATTAACTTAGTTGCTGTAAACTGATATTATTATAAAACACAGTACTTAAAAATTTATAACATTTCACAATCTTTCATGACCATTAAAGCACTTCGATTAAAATTTTATGATGCACTCAACAATTTATATTGTCATAGTGAAATTGATGTTTTTTTTTATAGCTTAATGGAATATTACTTTCATAAGCCTAAGGTTGATGTATACTTAAATCAAGATCAGAAACTTGATCAGACATCTGAAATAATAATGATCAATGCTTTAAATGAACTAACCAATTATAAGCCTCTTCAATATATTACATCTCAAACAGAATTTTATGGTTTAAAATTTAATCTATCTGAATCGGTTTTAATTCCTAGACCTGAAACTGAAGAGTTGGTAGAATGGATTATTAAAGATCACATTTTTATAGAAAATGAGTTTAAAATCCTTGATCTAGGAACAGGTAGTGGATGTATCTCTGTATCCTTAGCTCGATTTTTAAAAAAATCTAGAGTTTATGCAGTTGATTTAAGTGATAAAGCTTTGGTTCAAGCTCATGAAAACGCTAAACTTAATAATGTAGAGGTTATCTTTGAAGTATGTGACATTTTAGATGAAAATTTACCAGACCATTTTAAAAATTTTGAGGTGTTTGTATCTAATCCTCCCTACGTTAGAAATCTTGAAAAAAATGAGATCAAGCAGAATGTAATGCATTACGAACCTCACATGGCGCTATTTGTGACAGATAATGATCCTTTAGAATTCTATAGAGCTATTTTACAAATTGCAACTAAAAGGTTAGTATCTGGTGGTAAGCTTTATTTTGAAATAAATCAATATTTAGGAATTGAAATGATGGACTTAGTTATGAGTTTTGGATTCTATGATATTGAATTAAAAAAGGATAGTTTTGGAAACGATAGAATGTTAAGAGCAATAAAAAAGTAAAAATGACAATTAAAGATCAAATCATAGCCTTACGAAAGGACTTAAACTTATACAATTATCACTATTACATTTTAGATGATCCTTTAGTTAGTGATTATGAGTTTGATATGAAACTTAAACAGCTTGAGAAACTTGAAGAAGATCATCCTGAATACAGAGATGACAATTCACCAACGCTTAGGGTTGGTGGAGCAGTAATAAAGCGTTTTGATACAGTTGTTCATAACCATAGAATGTATTCGCTTGATAATTCTTATTCTAAAGAAGATCTTGAAGATTGGGAACTTAGAATTAAAAAAGTAATAGATGGACCTATTTCATTTATGTGTGAATTGAAATATGACGGTGCTTCAATAAGTATTAGTTATGAAAATGGGAGACTTATTAAAGCAGTTACCAGAGGAGACGGTTTACAAGGAGATGATGTCACTAACAACATTAAAACAATCAAAACAGTGCCATTAATATTACAAGGCAACTATCCTTTGAAGTTTGATATTAGAGGTGAAATTATTTTACCAAAAAAAGGCTTCGAAGCTATGAATAAAATTAAGGTCTCTTTAGGAGAAGAGCCCTACAGTAATCCAAGAAACACAGCATCTGGAAGCCTTAAACTTCAAGATAGCTCTGAAGTTGCTAAACGACCTTTAGAATGTTTATTGTACAGTATTGTGGGTGCAGATCATCAAATGGATTCTCAATCAGCAATGTTAGAAGCAGCTCGTTCATTCGGTTTTAAAGTTCCAGAAGAAAGCCAATTAAAATCATCCTTAAGAGGGGTTTTTGATTATATTGATTATTGGGAAAATAAAAAAGATGATTTACCATATGAAATTGATGGTATTGTAATTAAAGTTAATCCGTTGCATTTTCAAGACGAATTGGGATATACTTCTAAATCTCCAAGATGGGCTATGGCATACAAATTCAAAGCTGAACAAGTGTCTACTATTCTTGAAAGTATAGATTATCAAGTCGGAAGGACAGGTGCATTAACCCCAGTGGCTAATTTAAAACCGGTTCAATTAGCAGGAACAATAGTTAAAAGAGCATCACTGCACAATGCAGATCAAATTCAAAAGTTAGACATTAGAATTAATGATGAGGTATTTGTTGAAAAAGGAGGTGAAATCATTCCTAAAATTGTTGGAGTTAATCTAAATTCAAGAACATTAGATAGTAAACCAACCAAATTCATTGAAGAATGTCCTGAATGTCATTCAGTTTTAGTTCGTAAGGAAGGTGAGGCTCAACATTTTTGTCCAAATCAATATGGATGTAACCCACAAATAGTAGGTAGAATTCAACATTATATTTCAAGAAAAGCATTAGACATTGAAGGTCTAGGAGGAGAGACCGTAGCATTATTAGTTCGGGAGGGTTTGATAAAAAATTATGCCGATTTGTATGAGTTAAGGACTTCTCAGATTACACCCTTGGAGCGCATGGCTGAAAAAAGTGCCGAAAATTTAATAAATGGCATTGAAGCCTCCAAGACAATTTCCTTTGAAAAAGTTTTATTTGGGTTAGGTATAAGATACGTAGGGGAAACTGTTGCCAAAAAGTTAGCAAAACATTTTAAATCTATAGATGCAATAATATTAGCTTCTTTCGAAGATTTAATTAATGTTGATGAGATAGGAGACAAAATAGCGGAAAGTGTTTTGGAATTTTTCTCAGAACAATCCAATTTGTTTTTAATTGAACGACTGAAGTCTTATAATGTTCAAATGGCTATTTCAGAAGAGGTGATGAATAATCAGACTGAATTACTGAAAGGTAACATATTTGTGGTATCTGGAGTTTTCTATAAAGTAAGTCGAACTGAATTAAAGACAATAATAGAAACTAATGGGGGTAAAGTATCTTCATCAATATCATCAAAAACTAATTTTCTTATAGCAGGGGATAAAATGGGACCAAGTAAAAAAGCAAAAGCAGAAGCTTTAGGGCTACGTATTATTTCGGAGGAAGATTTCTTTGAGATGTTAGTTTAAACAATGATAGTTGTTTTCGAGTCTGATTTTTTATTTTTCTCTAAATCAAAATAAAAATCTATTTGCCCAAGGTATAAACCGTAACACCCCACCTGATTTACCAATGTGTTTTTACCTGCTTTATTTTTAACTACTGTTGGTTTTTTTAAAAAAGTGTGGGTGTGACCACCAATAATTAAATCAATGTTAGAGGTAGATTTTGCTAAAATTAAATCAGATACTTTTTGAGGATTTTTTTTGTAATGGTACCCTAAATGTGACAAACATATAACTAAATCACAACCTTCAGATTTTAGAATCCTAGTGGTTTCAATTGCAATTTCAATAGGGTCCATGTATTTAGTTTCTTTAAACATTTTTTTGTCAACCAAGCCATAAAGTTCAATACCGAGTCCAAAAACTCCAATTTTAATACCTTCTCTTATAAAGATTTTAAAGGGTTTTACATGGGTGTCTAGAATTGTATTGGTGAAATCGTAATTTGCAGATAGAAAATCAAATTTAGCATGAGGAAGTTGCTTGTACAATCCTTCAATACCATTGTCAAAATCGTGATTGCCAATAGTTACAGCGTCATATTTTAACATGCTCATTAATTTAAATTCCAATTCACCTCCGTAATAGTTAAAATACGGTGTGCCTTGAAAAATATCTCCGGCATCTAGAAGTAAAGTATTTTTATTTTGGTTTCTAATTTGATTAACCAAAACCGCACGTCTAGCAATACCACCTCTATTAGCATTTCTACCTTCGTTGGGACCAAATGGGTCAATATGACTGTGTACATCATTAGTATGTAAGATGGTTATTCTTGTACCCTTAATATCATTTACACCAATATCAAAAGGAGTAATTGTAGAGGTAGCAATTAGAGCAGAAGATTGTTTAATGAATGAGCGTCTTTTCATTTTAAT
The DNA here is from genome assembly GCA_042091495.1 of Bacteroidota bacterium. Lineage (GTDB taxonomy): Bacteria > Bacteroidota > Bacteroidia > Flavobacteriales > Flavobacteriaceae > JBELHJ01. The sequence goes on along the minus strand of JBELHJ010000006.1, from coordinate 41,391 downwards.
GGTCTAAATAAATAAATCTGTTATCACTAATAGGTGCAATGGTGTCTTTTATAGAAAAATAATCAATTAGAGCATCTCTGATTTTATAATCAATACTTAAAACGTTTTTATTAAGTTTAAAAAAATTCATTTTATCTCCCCCATTTAGAAGGTAATCACTAGTAGCCACAACATAGTTTTTGTTGAGGTCAATATCTTTGTTATTAATGCTACTTTCAATGATTTGCCCCTTTTTATTGATTGCTAATTTTAAACCTGAAATAGGATGTGCTCTTTGATTTACACTAAGGTATTTAAGGAGGTCTTGAATACCGCTAGGAGTGAGTTCAATAAGTACAATAGCATTTTCAAAGGGCATTAAATTGTATGCAGTTCTTTTACTTAAATTACCACTAGGTAAGCTTGATCTTATTCCGCCATGATTTAATAAAACAAAATCAATTGGTTTAGTATTATACTCTGAAATTTTAAGATTTGTCATTTCAAAAACAGCATCAGCCATAAAATTTCCAACCGCAGTGTTTAATGAATTTGGCTCCAAATCTTTTTTTGAGAGGTACTTTGGAGAATAGGCGATTATACTATCCAAGGAGTTATTAATCCTAGCCTTGTATGGTTTAATAAAGTTTTCAATAGTTTCATCTGAACTAATTAACTCAGAAACGTCTGTGTTTTTACCTTCAATATGTTTGAGGTATTGCTCCTTTTTACATGAAATAATAATTAAACAAAAAAGTAGGAAATGAATGGTGCTTTTAATCATTATTTGTAGTGCTTAGCGAAGTTTTTATACTTTTGTTTAAAAGATAATTAATGATTTCAAAATTAATAAAACGAAAGTCAATTCAATCAATTTTAAAGAAAAATAAGTTAAAACCTCAACCTACTCAAACCGGACACAAAATAATAAGTGTAGGAATAATTCTTAATATTGATGAGCAAATAGATTTAGATGAGCTAGTTAAAAAGATTAAAACACTTTTTAAAGATTGTCAGTCTGTTAAATTAGCTACTTTTTCATTTGAAAAATTAACTAATAAACAAGAGAATTATTACGATTTTGATGACCTTTCATTATTTGGAAAGGTAACATCTCAGCCACTCAAAGCTTTCATTAATTCAAATTTTGATTTATTAATTAATTACCACTTAAAAAGCAACGAGTTATTGTATTTAATATCGGCAATGTCTAACAGTAAATTTACCCTTGGTTTTAATCCTAAAGATATTAAGTATAATGATTTGATTTTAGATATAAAACTCTTAGATTTCGCCTTTTTTAAAGAAGAGTCTAAAAAGTATTTAAGTAAGTTTTTAAAGTTTTAATTATGATTGAACAATTTATTGGAACTGGAGTAGCATTAATTACACCTTTTAATGATGATTTAAGTATTGATCACAAAACATTATCAGAATTGGTTGAATTCAATATATCCAATAAAATTGAGTACTTAGTTATTAGTGGAACTACTGGTGAAAGTGTAACCATAACAAAAGAAGAAAAAAAGGCAATAATTAAAACAGTACTTGAAACTAATAGAAACAGGGTCCCTGTTGTATTAGGTATTGGAGGTAATAATACCCAAGCATTACTTAATGAAATTTCTGACACCGATTTTACTGGAATTGATGCTATTCTGTCTGTATCTCCATACTACAGTAAACCTACTCAAGAAGGAATTTATCAACATTTTAAAGCTATTTCTGCAGTATCCCCTTTGCCAATTATATTGTATAACGTTCCTGGAAGAACATCTTCTAATATGTTACCTGAAACTATAGTGCGTTTGGCTAAAGATTTTGACAATATCATAGCAGTGAAAGAAGCTGGTAATAATGTGGCGCAATATTTAAGATTACTAAAACAAAAACCAGATAATTTTTTAGTGCTTTCAGGTGATGACGATTTAGCTCTTGGTATTACTCTCGCTGGAGGCTCTGGTGTTATTTCAGTTATTGGTCAGGCATTTCCATCAGAATTTTCAGAAATGATTAGACTTGGTTTAAAAGGAGATGCAAAAGCATCTTATGAATATCATTACAGACTCATGGATATTACCTCATATATTTTTGAAGAAAATAATCCTGCAGGAATCAAAGCGGTACTTGCAGATAAAGGTATTGGTAATGGTAAGGTTAGATTACCTTTAGTGCCAGCCTCTAAACACTTGCAGTCAAAAATTCAAGCTTTTAACACAGAATTTTAGTAGAGTATTTAATTTATTTTTAGAATTGTTTGTAAATTGTTAATTTTGCAAATTGTGAAATCACCTATGCGTTATATTTTATTTATACTTTTTTCAATAAGCCTATTTAACTGCAGTGAGTATCAGAAGGCTCTTAAGTCTACAAATACTGCTGAAAAATTTAAATTGGGCACCTCACTTTATGATGCTGAAAAGTATGCTAAAGCCAATAGGTTATTTTCACAGATAGTCCCTGTTTACAGGGGTAAACCTCAAGCTGAAAAGTTGATGTTTATGTATTCAAGTTCATTATACAAAATGGGTGACTTTTATTTATCTGGTTATCAGTTTGATAATTTTACAAGCACCTATGTGAATTCTCAGAAACTTGAAGAGGCTTCATTTTTAGGAGCTAAGAGTTACTACGAATTATCTCCAATTTTTAGTAAAGATCAGACAGAAACTGTGAATGCAATTGAAAAACTTCAGTTGTTTATAAACCAATTTCCTGATTCTAAATATTTATCAGAAGCTAATACCTTTATTAAAGAACTTGATTTTAAACTTGAGATGAAAGCTTTCGAAATAGCAAAACAATTTAATTACACGGCTTATTACGATACTTCTGATTATGAGGCAGCTATATCGTCTTTTGATAATTTTATAGTGGATTTTCCTGGCTCAGAATTAAGAGAAGATGCAATGTATTTGAGACTAGACTCAGCATATCAATTAGCCATAAATAGTATAGAATCAAAAAAACAGACCCGATTAAATACAGCCCTAGATTATTACAGGGTTTTAATAGAAGCATATCCTGAAACTAAATTTTTTGATGCAATTCAAAAAATGAATGCAGAGATGTTGCTTGCACTTGAACAAATTAATTTAAAGGCAAATACATAATTATGGATTTAAAGAAAATTGATGCTCCTTCAACAACACAAACCTATGATAGAAATGCTATAGATGCTCCAACTGGTAACATTTATGAAGCTATTTCTGTTATAGCAAGACGCGCTGATCAAATTAATGCAGACATCAGAAGAGAGTTAATTGATAAGTTGGAAGAATTTGCTACTTACAATGATAGCTTAGAAGAAGTTTTTGAAAACAAGGAACAAATTGAAGTCTCTAAGTTTTACGAAAAGCTTCCTAAACCGCACGCTTTAGCGGTACAGGAATGGCTTGAAGAAAGAATTTACTACAGATCTTCTGAAGAAGAAAGCCAGTAATATACTATACAATAATGAGTGTTTTAAAAGGTAAAAATATCCTTTTAGGTATTTCGGCTGGTATAGCTGCTTACAAAACACCTCTATTAGTTAGACTTTTTGTTAAAGCAGGTGCACATGTTCGCGTAATCATGACACCTGCTTCTAAGGATTTTGTTACCCCTTTAACATTATCAACCCTTTCTAAAAATCCTGTTTTATCTGAATTTACTTCAGAAGAACATGATGGTGACGTTTGGAATAATCATGTTGATTTAGGCCTTTGGGCAGATTTATTCCTTATAGCACCTGCTACGGCCAATACGCTATCTAAAATGGCTATAGGTAATAGTGATAACTTTTTAATTGCTACTTATTTATCAGCAAAATGTCCTGTTTATTTTGCACCAGCAATGGATTTAGACATGCATAAACATGCCTCAACGGAAACTTCTTTTAAAGTACTTCAATCCTACGGAAATATAATGATTCCATCAGAATCTGGAGAGCTTGCAAGTGGTTTGTCAGGGCTAGGAAGATTAGCTGAACCTGAAACTATTGTAAAGTTTATTGAGAACGATATATTAAGTCAATTACCATTAAAAAATAAGACTGTATTAATAACCGCTGGACCTACATATGAACAAATTGACCCCGTTCGTTTTATAGGAAATTATTCTAGTGGTAAAATGGGGTTTGAAATTGCAAAAGCAGCTTCTAGTCTTGGAGCAGAGGTTATTTTAGTTTCAGGTCCATCACATGAGACCATAGATGGCTATTGTATAAAAAGAATAGATGTTAGTTCTTCTGATGAAATGTATGATAAAGTTCATCAATTTTATTCCAAATGTGATATTGCTATATTATCTGCGGCTGTTGCAGATTTTAAGCCTCAGAATAAAGCATCTGAAAAAATTAAAAAACGTGATGCTGAACTAGAGATTAGATTAGAACCTACAACAGATATTTTGGCCTCCCTTGGAGTTATAAAAACCCATCAATATCTTGTTGGTTTTGCTTTAGAAACTAATAATGCGCTTCATAACGCCAAAACAAAGCTTAAAAATAAGAACCTTGATCTAATTGTGTTAAACTCCCTAAAAGATAAAGGTGCAGGTTTTGGTGGAACAACAAATAAGGTTAAATTTATAAATTCTAACAATGAAATTGTCGATCATACGTTAAAATCTAAAACAGAGGTTGCCCAAGATTTGTTGACATATATAGTTTCTAAAATTAATGCATAAAATAATTTATATTCTTTTATTCTCAATTGGCTTGAGTGTTAATGCTCAAGAGTTGAATTGTGAATTTATTGTCATTGCCGAGCAAACTGGTAATGAAAACGTACAGGTTTTTAAAACTCTCGAAAAGCAGCTAAAGGAGTTTGTTAACAATACGACTTGGACTTCTAAAGCTTTTAAATTTCAAGAAAAGATTGAGTGTAGTATGGTCGTTAACATATTGGATTACAACTCTGATACTTTCAAGGCTACTATTCAAGTGCAGTCCTCTAGACCTATTTACAATACATCATACAGTTCTCCGGTATATAATTTTAACGATAAAGATTTTTCATTTAGATACTTAGAGTTCCAGAATCTTGTATTTAATCCTAACCAATTTGAGTCAAATTTAGTGTCTGTTATAGCTTTTCATATTTATATGATTCTTGGTTTTGATGCTGATACTTTTGAGTTAAATGCAGGAGATATTTACTTTAAACAAGCACAAGAAATTCTTAATTATTCTCAACAAAGCGGATTCTCCGGGTGGCAATCTAAGGATGGAAGACAAAACAGGTTTGAATTAATTGATAATGTATTGTCAAGTACATTCATACCTATTCGCAGTTCACTGTATAATTATCATATCAAAGGACTAGATCTTATGACATCAGATTCAAAATTAGCTAAAACTAATATATCTAAATCAATTACTAGTTTGGCCGATTTAAATAAAAGCCGTCCTAATTCTTTTTTCATGAGAGTTTTTTTTGATGCTAAATCTGATGAAATTCAAGATATTTTTAGTGATGGTCCTAAAATAAGTATTTCAGAAACGGTGTCGGTTTTAAATAGAATAGCTCCCATGCATTCTTCCAAGTGGAGAACTATAAATTTTTAAATTTTTAGTTGAAGACTGTTTAACTTGAATTATATTTGAGTAGATTAAATTAGTTTACTTTGCTTACCCATCTAACAATCAAAAATTATGCTTTAATTGATGAGCTTGAAGTTGATTTTACTTCAGGATTCTCTGTAATTACTGGGGAAACAGGTGCAGGAAAGTCTATCCTACTAGGTGGTTTATCATTAGTCTTAGGAAAACGTGCAGATTTATCAGTAATAAAAGATACTTCTAAGAAGTGTATAGTTGAGGCTGTTTTTAATATATCAAATTATAATTTACAGGCTGTATTTGATAATAATGACATTGATTATGATGTAATCAGTCACGTCAGACGTGAAATTCTCCCTTCAGGCAAATCAAGAGCTTTTATTAACGATACTCCTGTTTTATTAGATGTCATGCACCAAATTAGTAGCGCACTTATTGATATTCATTCACAACACCAAACATTAAAATTATCTGAGGTAGATTTTCAAATGAATTTGTTGGATTCTTTATCTGGAAATTTTGACATTTTAAATATTTTTTCAAATAAATTAAAAACTTTTAGAGCATTAAATATAGAATTACAACAATTAAATCAAAATGCACTAACATTAGCCAAAGAATACGATTATAACCTGTTTTTATTAAATGAGTTAAGGACAGTTAATTTAGAAAGTCTAACACTTTCCGATCTTGAAACTGAATACAAAGATTTGAATAATGCAGAAGAGCTTTCTCTTTTAATTTCTGAAGCTAAAGAAATTTTAGACGTTGAAAACTATGGAGTAGTATCTAATTTAAATAAGTTAAAATTCAAACTTAATAAACTCAGTTCTTTATCAGATGCATTCAACGAATTGAGAAGCCGTGTAGAGTCTACTTTCATTGAACTTGATGATTTGAGTTCTGAATTAGAGTCTAAACAAGATCATTTTTCGTCAAATCCAAAGCGTTTAGATGAATTGGGGAGTTTACTCACTAGTATCAATAATTTACTGCATAAACACCAAAGCAGTACCATTGAAGAATTGATTTTAGTAAGGGATCAACTTGAAAATTCTGTGCAACAAACCTCTAATTCTGAAAATTTAATTAAACAGTGTGAAAAAAATATAGAAAGTGTTAACATTGAATTGAAATCACTGAGTGAGGAACTGGATAAAAACAGACAAGCAATAATTCCAAACTTAATTAACCGTTTAGAAGAAATTTTGTCAAATTTAGGTATGACAAATGCCAGATTTAAAATTTCTATAATACCTCAAGATTCTTTTAATGACTTTGGGAATTCTAAATTAGAGTTTCATTTTTCAGCAAATAAAGGTTCTAATTTCGGAACCCTTGATAAAGTTGCGTCAGGAGGCGAACTATCCAGAATTATGCTAGCTGTTAAATCTATTTTAAGTGCGTACAAGCGATTACCAACCATAATGTTTGATGAAATTGACTCCGGTGTCTCTGGAGAGGTTTCAGACAAAATGGGGAATATTATGCAAGAAATGAGTCAACATATGCAAGTATTTGCAATAACTCATTTACCCCAAATTGCTGCAAAAGGAAAATCTCATTTTAAAGTGTTTAAGTATGATGAAGATGAAATAACTAAAACCCAATTAAAGCCATTAATTAAAGACGAAAGAATTCAAGAAATTGCTCAAATGTTAGCGGGAAGTAATATTTCCAATTCTGCTGTAGAACATGCTAAACAATTATTGAATTAAATATTATATTTGCCCTCAATTAACTGCATAAACAAAATTGAAATGTCATATAATCTATTAAAAGGTAAAAGAGGAATTATATTTGGTGCCTTGGATGAAAATTCTATTGCCTGGAAAACAGCTGAGCGTGTTCATGAAGAAGGAGGAACCTTTGTTTTAACGAATGCTCCAATTGCTATGCGTATGGGTCAAATTGCTTCGTTGGCTGAGAAAACGGGTTCTGAAATTATTCCTGCCGACGCAACATCTATTGAAGATTTAGAAAATCTTGTAAAAAAATCTGTTGAAATTTTAGGAGGAAAAATTGACTTTGTTTTACATTCTATAGGTATGTCTGTTAATGTAAGAAAAGGAAAACATTATACAGATCAAAAATACGATTGGACTCAAAAAGGTACAGACGTTTCTGCGATGTCATTTCACAAAGTAATGCATGTATTATACAAGGCTGATGCTATGAATGAATGGGGAAGTATTGTTGCCCTCTCCTATATGGCTGCACAACGCGTATTCCCTGATTATAATGATATGGCTGATAATAAAGCGTATTTAGAAAGTATAGCAAGAAGTTTTGGTTATTTTTTCGGTAGAGATAAAAAAGTTAGAGTAAATACAATTTCTCAGTCACCAACACCTACTACTGCTGGACAAGGGGTTAAAGGTTTTGATGGTTTTATAAATTATGCTGAAAAAATGTCTCCTCTTGGTAATGCAACGGCTATGGATTGTGCTAACTACACTGTGACACTTTTTAGTGATTTAACTAAGAGAGTTACACTTCAGAATTTATATAATGACGGAGGATTCAGTAATATGGGTGTAAGTGACGCAATCATGGAAAAGTTTACAGAAGAGTAGTTAAACTAAAATAACATTATCAAGCCACCTCTATTGGTGGCTTTTTCTTTTACTTTAGTATATTTAAACCCAATGGATTCAATTAGTTTTTCTATTATAATTCCGGTCTTTAATAGGCCTAAAGAAATTGATGAGTTATTAGAGAGTTTGAAAAATTCAAATTTTTCAGATGATTTTGAAGTAGTAATAGTTGAAGATGGTTCTGATATTACATCAGAAAAAATTATAGATATCTACAAAGATGTCTTAAATATATCCTATTACTATAAAAACAACTCTGGCCCAGGTGACTCAAGGAACTATGGAATGAGAAATGCCAAAGGGAATTATTTCTTGATTTTTGATTCTGATTGCCTGATTCCTGAAAATTATTTAGCAATTGTTAAAAAGCAATTATTAAATGATTTCAGCGATTGTTTTGGAGGACCAGATGCTGCACATTCAAGTTTTACAAGTATTCAGAAAGCTATAAACTTTAGTATGACTTCTTTTTGGACAACTGGAGGTATAAGAGGTGCAAAACGACAAATCAATAGTTTTGAACCTCGAAGTTTTAATATGGGAATTTCTAAAGTTGCTTTTGAGGCAACAGGTGGTTTTGGAAAAATTCATCCAGGTGAAGACCCAGACCTTTCAATCAGATTGAAAAATTTGGGATTTAAAACTAATTTATTCAGTGAAGCATTTGTTTATCACAAAAGACGCATTTCTTGGTATAAATTTTTCACTCAAGTCAATAAATTTGGAAAGGTGAGACCTATACTTAATTTTTGGCATCCTCAAACGTCAAAATTAACCTACTATTTTCCTTCAATTTTCTTTTTAGGGTTAATTTTATCTGTAATAGCTGGTATTTTTAATTTTCATTGGTTTATGTATTTGTATCTCATTTACTTTACGCTATTATTTTTTTCTGCTTTAATAATGACACAAAACTTAATAATAGCTGTACTAGCCATGTGGGCAACGATTATTCAGTTTTTTGGTTATGGTTTAGGATTTTTAGTTTCAAGCTATTATATTCATGTATTAAGAATAACTCCTGAAAAGGCTTTTCCTAATCTCTTTTTTAAATGAGTATAAAATCAAAAGAGAAACACTTAAAATCAATGAAATCAAGACAGTTTCAAGTCTTTTTGTTGTTTTTAATAATGTCTTTTTTTTTATTAATAGTAACAAAATTATCAAAGGACTACATACATGTTGCAAAAGTAGGTGTCATATATAAAAATGTGCCATTAGATCTAGTTATTCCTCCCTCAAAAAATTTTAATTTAACGGTAACAACAAAAGGATCAGGTTTTGAGATCCTATACAATACGCTATCAAAAAAATATGTACAGATAGATTTTCGAAAAGATATTGAGTCTATTGAAAATGAATTTATATGGTATTATTTATCAAATCAATTAAAACTTAAAGCTGTATTTAAATCGCAGATTGAAGTTATTGATGTGTTTCCAAAGAAAATTAGTATTGCTTATGATAAAGAATTTTCAAAAAAAGTTCCTGTTAAATTGAATTCGGTAATTACTTTTTCGCCAGGATACGATCTTGCAAAACCTCAAAAAACTATTCCAGATTCTGTACTTGTTGTTGGTTCTCAAATTGATCTCAACACTATCAATTATATTGATTCTGAAGTCATAAAATTAAATAAATTACAAAATGATTTTGAAGGTGTTGCAAAACTGATCCCTCCAATTTCTGAAACACAAGTTAAATTGTCACATTCTGATGTTATTACCAAAATAGAGGTTGACAAATTTACAGAAGGCACAGTTGAAGTTCCAGTATTGATTAAAAATATACCACAAGATGTTTCTATTAATTATTTTCCCAAGCATATTTCAGTAACCTATTACTTACCCCTTTCTGATTATGGAAAATTTCAAGCATCTAATTTTAAAATTGAGTGTGATTACAAGGATACACTAAATTCAGACTTTACTTTTATGATTGCTGAATTGGTAAAAATTCCTAAATCAGTTAAAAAAGCTCGTTTATCAAGTGATAAAGTAGAATTTATTTTTCTTAAATGATAGTAGTAGGTTTGACAGGTGGTATTGGAAGTGGAAAATCAACAGTGGCAAAGTTTTTTCAGAAGCTTGGTATTCCTGTTTATAATTCTGACGACGTTGCTAAAGAACTAATGAATAATTCGGTATCTGTGCAGTCTAAAATCACACAACTTTTAGGTAAAGATGCTATTACAGATGGTCAAATTAACCGATCCTTTATTGCAGAAAAAGTTTTTGGAAACGAAAAACTATTAAAACATCTAAATGGTATTGTTCATCCAGAAGTTAAAAGCCATTTTTCAAAATGGTTAAAAAGACAAAACACAAAATATGTCATCAAAGAATCTGCACTTATATTCGAAAATAATATGCAAAATCAATTTGATTTTATAATTGTAGTTTTGTCTGAAACTAAGGAGCGAATTAATAGAATTATTAATCGTGATAGAAGATCACTTGAACAGATTAAAGCAATTATAGAACAACAAACTTCAGATGATGTAAGATGTGCTCTTGCAGATTTTATTATACATAACCAAACTATAGAAGGTTTAAAAACTCAAGTTGAAAAGATAAATCATCAAATTTTAAATTCTTAGGCTTCCTTATTGTTAAGTTAAGGTTAAAGATTAAGCTGCTTTAGATGAATAAATTATTTTTGAATTATGGGCAAAAAGATGTTTGTTGTACTAGTAGTAATGATGAGTTTCTCTCTCATTGGTATTATTTTAATCCAAGCTTATTTCATTAATAATTCTTTAATTAATGAAGAGAAACAATTCACCCTAAATGCTAAAAGATCTTTAAGTGCGGTTTCAAAAGAAATTGAAGAAAATGAGATAGGAGAATATTATCATATTAATAACCTATATAAGTTAAATGAGATTGATAGGAGTTCTAAAACTCCAGATACATCCGCTATCAAAGAAATTATTATCTATAATAATTTTAAGGATACTAATGAAACTATTATATACAGAAATGGTATTTTAGAACAGAGTTATAAAGTACCATCAATGTATTTCAAAGATGATATTGATAGCTTAAATTTAAAATTTCTATACGGTCAGAGGGAGAAAAAAATTATTCAAAACTCAAAATTAGATAATAACCAAAATACCGCTACTGAAAAATCATTTAAAACCTTTAATTCATTAGATGAGGTAACCAAAAAGCTTTTTAAAGATTTAATTCAAGATATACTCAAGGATATTCCAATTTACAGGCGTTTAGATGTTGATGAGGTAAGTTTTTTGCTGGATAAAAATTTAAAAGCATCTGGTATTAATATTAATTTTGAATTCGCAATTTTTCAGAAGGGGCTCCAAACCAATATTCAGTCAGAAAATTTTGAGATAAATACAGCATCTACTCTTGCTGTTCCAATTTTAAATAACAGTTCAGGCCAATCTTCATATACACTTCTAGTAAATTTTCCTAACAGAGCTAAGTTTTTATTATCAACTATCATTAAGGTAATTGTTTTATCAATAATTTTTACGTTAGTAATCATTTTAGCTTATTCCTCAGCAATTTATCAATTACTCAAACAAAAGAAAATTTCACAAATTAAGACAGACTTCATTAATAATATGACTCATGAGTTTAAAACACCTATTGCAACTATAAATCTTGCTCTAGATGCTATTAAAAACCCCAAAATCATAAATGATCAAGAAAAAGTTGATCGCTACACCAAAATTATTAGAGATGAGAATAAGCGAATGAATACTCAAGTTGAAAATGTTCTTAGAATTTCACGATTGGACAATAACCAATTAGATATACGAAAAGAACATGTAGACATGCATGACATACTTAAAGAAGCAATTCATCATGTACAGCTTATTGTAGATAGCAGGCAAGGGTATATTTGTTCAAAGTTAGATGCTATTGAAAGATCAGTTAATATTAATATTTCTCATTTTACCAATGTATTAACTAATATTCTTGACAATGCTATTAAATATTCTAACGATGCTCCAAAAATTGACATAAATACTTATAATAAAGGAAATAATATTATATTGAGCATTAGTGACCAAGGTTCTGGAATGAGTAAACAGGTTCAAAAAAGAATTTTTGAGAAATTTTACAGGGAGCACTCAGGAGATGTGCATAATGTAAAAGGCCATGGATTAGGTTTAGCCTATGTTAAACGCATTATTAAAGAACATAATGCTGAAATTTTAGTTGAAAGTGAAAAAGGAAGAGGCAGTAAATTTTCAATAATAATGCCTTTAAACCCAAAATAATATGGAAGTACAAAACAAAAAAATTTTATTAGTAGAAGATGATCCTAATTTTGGAACAATCTTACGTGATTATTTAGCAATGAATGATTATGATGTGGTTCATGCTAAAAATGGAATGGAAGGTTTTGAAAAATTTAAAAAAGACACCTATGACCTCTGTATTTTAGATGTTATGATGCCTTATAAAGATGGTTTTACTCTTGCTAAAGAGATTAGAGAGAAGAATACAGATGTACCTATTTTTTTTCTAACTGCTAAAGCTATGAAAGAGGATGTTTTAAAGGGTTATAAAGTTGGTGCTGATGATTATTTAAATAAACCTTTCGATAGTGAAGTACTTCTGATGAAGATTAAAGCTGTAATGCAAAGGAAAACTGTTGATACAGGTTTAGAAACTAAACAATTTGAGTTCGTTATTGGTGAGTTTCATTTAAATTCTAAATTGAGATTTTTGAAATTTAAAGATGATGAACCTGTAAAATTATCTCCAAAGGAAAATGAGTTACTTCGATTATTAGCTATTTATGAAAACGATTTAATGCCCAGAGAACTTGCTTTGACTAAAATTTGGAGGGATGATAATTATTTTACATCAAGAAGTATGGATGTATACATAGCTAAACTAAGAAAGTATTTAAAGTCAGATCCCTTAGTCGAGATTTTAAATATTCATGGTGAAGGCTTTAGATTAGTAATAAACAAAAAATAAAAAAACTCCTTTTTAAGGAGTTTTTTTATTTTCAATAACTTTTATTATTTCTTTTAGTGGCGTATTGTACTTGAACCAATTTGTTTTTTTGTTTTTTCTGAACCAAGTTAATTGCCTTTTAGCGAATCTTCGTGTGTTTTTTTTAATTTCAGATACGGCATAATCCAATGTACACTCACCATCATAATACTTAAATAGTTCTTTATATCCTACAGTATTTAAAGCATTTAGATTTTTAAATGGAAGCAGCTTTTCAACTTCATTTAATAAACCTTCTTCAATCATTTGATCAACCCTTAGATTTATTCTTTCATAGACTAATGCTCTTTCAGCTTCAAGTCCAATAGTTAAAACTTCAAAATTTCTCCCTTTTTTTTCTTTTTTTAAAAAACTTGAATAAGGTAATCCTGTTCCGATACAAACTTCTAATGCTCTAATAACTCTATGTGGGTTATCTAGTGCTATAGCTTCATAACTAATAGGATCTAATGATTTAAGTTTATCTTGAAGTGATTTCAAACCATTATTTTTAAATTCAATATTTAAGTTGTCTCTAATTTCCGAACTAATGTCAGGAAATTCATCTAACCCCTCAACTACAGCATTGACATACAAGCCAGAACCACCTGCCATTATAACAACATCATTATTTAAAAATAATTGATTTAATGTATCTATAGCTTCCAATTCAAATTGACCAACCGTATAGTTGTCCTTTACTGATTTATTATGTATAAAATAATGTCTAATAGCCTTGAGTTCGACAGGAGTAGGCGCGGCAGTACCAATTTGCATTTCTTTGTAAAACTGACGGGAATCACATGAAATAATACTGGTATTAAAGTGCTGCGCTAACTTAATACTTAAACTCGTTTTACCAATGGCTGTAGGTCCTACAATAGATATTAGTAATTTGTTATTCATAATGAAGTTTAGAGCCGCATTTATAACAAAATTTAGCGTCGTCAGAGTGATTATTTACAGAGCAATTTGAACAATGTTGAGAATTCAAATTTATATCATTATCAGTATTATTAAAATTATCCTTATCAGATTTAATGTATTCTGCTGATACTATGCCGGTTGGAACTGCAATAATACCATAACCTAAAACCATAATAGCTGAAGCAATAAATTGACCAATTGGAGTAATTGGTGTGATATCCCCAAAGCCAACAGTTGTTAGTGTTACAATACACCAATATATACTCTTAGGTATACTAGTAAATCCGTTTTCCTCACCTTCAACAACATACATAAGAGTTCCGAAAATAATTGAGATAATAATTACAGCATAGAGAAATACAGCAATTTTTGCTTTGCTATTTTTAATAGCTTTAATTAAATGATTTGAGGCACCCAGATAATGTGCAAGTTTTAAAATTCTAAAAACTCTTAATAGTCTTAATGCTCTTAAAACTACAAGAACTTGTGTTCCTGAAACAAGTATAGAAATATACTTAGGTAGGGTAGCTAGTAAATCTATTATGCCATAAAAACTAGTGATGTATTTTATGGGCTTATTTACAACTAAAATTCTAGCTAGATATTCTAAGCTAAATAATATAGTTATTACCCATTCTGTATAGTCAAAAAATAAAGCATATTTGTTACTAAAATGCTCTACGCTTTCTAACATTGCCAGTAATACACTTAAAACTATAATTATTAATAAAACAACATCAAAAAGTTTTCCCGCTTTTGTGTCTGCTTCATATATAATTTCATGAAGCTTATGCTTCCATTTATAACTTTTATTAGACATACATTCTACTTGTGTAAAAAGATTATTTAAATGTAATTAATTTAATTTTTTTATTAGTTCTTATGAAACTCTGTATGATATGATTAGCTTCATGAAAGTTTTGAGCGGGTGTTATAATATTTTCAAGTATTTCTATATTAGAAATCTGGTAATTTAAATCTATATATCCATAACCAGCATAATGTCCATTTTTAACTAAAATTACACTGCGTTCATCATGCGTTCTTCCATAATCAATAAGTCCAAAAGTTTTATTTTTAAATGAAAGCTTTTCTATAAAGCGATCAACTCTTTCATTATAAACTTCATTAGGTTCAATTTGATTACAAGCCCCGTAACATTCATCAATTTGGAAATTAAAACAGTGCGTTTGCGATTGTTCTAAATGACATAATTTTAAGCATAAATTATATTTGTTAGCCACTTTATTTAAATAATGTTTACCACTTTTAAAACTTTTAAAGGCAGTTACAGGTATGGCATCTTTTATTTTTAAGATACTTAGGTTCTTGTAATTATTACTATCACTTGTAATGTATAGCCCATAAGAGAATTGAGTTTGTTTCAGTGCTCTATTAAATTTAGGCTTATGTTTTTTTATTTCTTCATTTTCTTTCAATAAAGCTACCAATTCACTACCTGTTTCTTCATATAATACAGTGGTAGTTTGACGCTGCAGTTTTTTTGATTTAGAGTTGGTGTTTGTTAAATGCTGTCTTACTCTTCTTTTAATATTTTTACTTTTTCCAATGTATATAATTTGACCACTTTCATTGTACATATAATATATTCCTGTTGTTACAGGTAAATGCTCCATCAGCTGATTGAAATTATATTCATTGACTCCTTTTTCGGTATGAATAAATGATGAGACTATCTTTTTCTCAATATCCTTGTCTAATAATTTTTTAAATAATTTAACTGTTGCAAATGCATCACCACTAGCTCTGTGTCTATTACTTATTGGAATGCCTAGGCTTTTAGTTAGTTTTCCAAGACTGTAAGATTCTTGATCAGGAATTAATTCTTGAGATAATTGAACAGTACATATTGTTTTTTTTTGATAATCAAAACCAAGTCTGTCAAATTCTAAACGTAATATTCTGTAATCAAATTCCGCGTTATGGGCTACAAGAATACAATCCTCTGTAATTTCAATAATTCTTTTAGCTACCTCGAAGAATTTAGGCGCATTTTTCAGCATTTTATTATTAATTCCAGTGAGTTTAACTACAAAAGGTTGTATTTCTTTTTCTGGATTAATTAAACTAATAAATTGATCTACAACCTCGTTGCCATCAAATTTATATATAGCAATTTCTGTAATACCTTCTTCATTGTATTTTCCACCAGTAGTTTCTATGTCTAGAACAGCGTACAAAATTATTGATATTGTCTTGAACCAAAAATACTACTACCTACCCTAATCATTGTACTTCCAGAATCGATTGCAATATTATAATCTCCACTCATACCCATTGAAATAGTATTGATGTTTTCTAAAGATATTTTAAGTTCATTAAATCCTTTTTCTAATGATTGAAATTCACTTTGAATTTGATCTTTATCATCTGTAAACGTTGCCATTCCCATAACACCTTTGATAGAGATATTTTCTAGGTTTTTAAATTCTTCTGATGTTATCAATTTTTTGGCTTCATTAATTGACATTCCAAATTTTGAGTCTTCAGTTGCAATTTTAATTTGAATTAGACAATTAATAACGCGATCATTTTTTAAACCTTGTTTATTAATTTCTTTAAGAAGTTTTAAATTATCTACCCCATGGATAAGGTCAACAAATCCCGCAATATATTTTACTTTGTTTCTTTGTAAGTGTCCAATCATATGCCATTTTATGTCATTAGGAAGACTATGAAACTTGTCAACCATTTCTTGAACTTTATTCTCTCCAAATACTCTATGACCTGCGTTGTATGCCTGTAGAATATCTTCTAATGGTTTTGTTTTACTCACGGCTACCAATGTAATGTGCTCCGGGATTTGATTTTTTAATGAATTTAAATTCTCTTTAATAGACATATAATTACATCATTATAAATTATAAATGATTAAGCCACTTTTAAGTTTAGGTTCTATGTAGGTGCTTTTTGGGGGCATAACTAAATTAAGATCTGCGATCTCTTTTAGAGTTGCAATTGAAATTGCAGCCATTTTAAACCCAATTTGGAATTTATTATCTAAACAAAACTTAGCTAAATCAGACTGATTGACCTTGTCTTCAATATACTCAATTCTTTTATTGTTTCTTAAATCATTAATACCTAATATGGGATTTAATATAGTATTATATAATAATTGAGTGTTAAGTGCACTTAGAATTTTGGAAGGTGTGAATTCAGGTTTAAGCTTTAAATGATAATATGAATCAGTAATGTACATTATAAATTCATCTTGGTAGAGTTCATTATTAATTTGATCAAAACGAATTGGTTTAACAATGTAATTTTTTTCGATGCTGCTAATTATTTCATTGGGATTTAAGCTATTTAAGTCTTTTATAAATCTGTTAAATGCTTTTATTTTTAGGGTTGATTCAGGTATAAGATAAACCATGAATGATTGATGATCAATGGTTTTTTTTTCAAGCGCTAATAGTGAAGAAGATGCTGTTCTGTGATGCCCGTCAGCAATGTAAAGATGTTCAATTGTTTGAAAAGCATTGGATATTTTTAGAATATCACTTTCAGAATTTATTAACCATAACTTATGTTCTCGTTTATTTGTATCAAAAAAATGATATTCTGGATTAGAACAACTGAAGTGATTAGTGATTTGATCTAAATCAGGTACACTTTTGTAAGTCATTAAAACGGGTTCTGCATTAAATTTTACAGTTTTTAAATAATCTTTAAATAGTACTTCTCTAGTATGAATGGTGTTTTCATGTTTTTTTATAATACCATTTCTGTAGTCTTCTGTACTTGCAGCAGCAATAAACCCTGTTATACTTTCACCGTTTGAATTATTGATTTGGTAGAGATAAAAGTTTGGTTTATCATCCTTTAAAAAGACCTTTCTTTCATTAAATTTATTAAATGTGTCGTGAATTCGTATGAACTTCTCTGTAGGATCATCATTAGAATAATCTACATTTTTAGGACATAATATATTTAAAAATGAATATGGATTCGTTTTTAAAACAGTGACGATTTCATCTCTAGTGTAATTTTGAAATGAATCAGATACTACTTTTTCAACCAAATCCGACTGGGCTCTTGTCGCTCTGAAAGGTTTAATGGTGGCCAAATGATTTTAATTAAATTGAGATGAAACAATTTGGGCTTTTTTAGATGAAGTATAGTCGTAAAATCCTTCTTTAGATTTAATTCCTAACTTTTTGGCGTTAACCATATTAATAAGAAGCGGGCAGGGTGCATATTTAGGATTTTTAAATCCTTTGTACATCACATTCATTATAGATAAACAGACATCTAAGCCTATGAAATCGGCTAATTGGAGTGGACCCATAGGATGTCCCATTCCTAATTTCATGATGCCGTCAATTTCTTTAACTCCTGCAATACCATTATACAAGGTTTCTATAGCTTCGTTAATAAGGGGCATTAAAATACGGTTCGCTACAAAACCTGGATAATCCTTCACAGAAATAGGTGTTTTTCCTATTATTTCAGTGAGCTCAACAATTGTTTTAGATACAGCGCTTGAAGTATTATAACCTAATATAATTTCTACAAGAGGCATTAGAGGTACAGGATTCATAAAATGCATCCCTATCACTTGTTCTGGTCGGTTGGTATGTGATGCAATTTGGGTAATTGAAATTGAGGAAGTATTAGTGGCCAAAATAGTGTCCTCTGGGCATAGGGCGTCTAGTTCCTTAAATACTTCAATCTTGATAGCTTCGTTTTCAGTAGCCGCTTCAATTACTAAACTTGCATATTCAATTCCTTCATTTAAACTGGTATAAGTAGAAATATTTGCTAATGTTTTATTTTTATCAATATCGGTTATGATTTCTTTTGAAATCATACGGTCCAGATTTGTAGATATTGTATCAATAGCTTTTTTTAATGCTTCAGGGTTAGTATCTGTTAGCTGAACTTTAAATCCTGCTTGCGCAAAGGTATGGGCAATTCCGTTGCCCATAGTTCCTGCTCCTATGACAGCAATATTTTTCATAAGTTAGATTTGAGAAGTTATCATTTTTGCAATTCTTAAGGCTTCTGTTCCGTCGCTAAAAGTTACAATTGGGGTTGTATCATTGATTATTGCATCAGCAAAAGTTTCAAGCTCTTCAAGAATGGCGTTGTTATCTTCTATGGTAGGGTTGTCAAAATAAATTTGCTTCTTTTTACCTTCGGCATTTTGAAGAATCATATCAAAATCGCCAGGGATTTCAGGAGCATCTTTCATTTTAACAACTTCACATTGTTTTGTAAGCATATCTATTGAGATATATGAATCTTTTTGAAAAACACGAGTTTTCCGCATTTTTTTTAATGAAATTCTACTCGCTGTTAGGTTAGCTACACAACCGTTTTCAAATTCAATTCTTGCATTGGCTATATCAGGGGTCTCACTTATTACAGATACTCCACTAGCAGTGACACTTTTTACTGGAGACTTAACAATACTCAACACTAAATCAATATCGTGTATCATAAGATCAAGGACTACTGGGACGTCAGTGCCTCTTGGATTGAACTCCGCAAGTCGGTGTGTTTCAATAAACATTGGACTTGATATGCTATCCTTAACGCCCTTAAAAGCTGGATTAAAACGTTCTACGTGCCCAACTTGTCCTTTAACATTAAATGTTTCAATAAGAGAAAGCAATTCTTCAGCTTCTTCAACAGTGTTAGTAATTGGTTTTTCAATAAAAACGTGCTTTTTATTTTTAATAGCTTTCTTAGCACACTCATAATGCGAAAGGGTAGGAGTTACAATATCAACAACATCACATGAGTTTATAAGTTGGTCAATAGAATCAATATAATTGTAACCAAATTCCTCAGCAACTTGTTTTGCGTATGAAGCGTTAGCATCATAAAACCCAACCAATTGATATTTTTCAGATTGGTTAAGGAGTTTTAAGTGGATTTTACCAAGGTGACCAGCACCTAAAACGGCAACTTTTAACATAGAAATTGAGTTTACACAAATCTAATTAATTTTAGATATTTATTGGGTTAAAAAAAATGATTAATAAGTCAGATAAGATTTTCTTTTTTTAATAATTTTAACCTCATATTTTTATTTACCAATTTCTGCATTTTAATTTGAAAGACACATTAAAACATCAGGGCTTAAGAAATAAGCTAGTTTCACTTTTAAAGAAGAAGGGAATAACAGATGAAGTTGTGTTGAAAGCAATTTCAAAAATCCCTAGACATCTTTTTCTTGACTCCAGTTTTTTAGACCACGCCTATCAGGATAAAGCATTTCCTATTGGAGCAGATCAAACCATTTCTCAACCTTATACCGTTGCAT
Organism: Bacteroidota bacterium; assembly: GCA_042091495.1. Lineage (GTDB taxonomy): Bacteria > Bacteroidota > Bacteroidia > Flavobacteriales > Flavobacteriaceae > JBELHJ01. Next base: position 21,069 of record JBELHJ010000006.1, on the reverse strand, counting down.
ACCAATCTCAGTTACTCAATATTGTTAATGGCAGTAAAGTATTAGAAATAGGAACTGGTAGTGGCTATCAAACGGCAGTCTTATGTGAATTAGGTGCAGAGGTTTATAGTATCGAACGTCAAAATGAGTTGTTTAAAAAAACAGTAAAGTTTCTTCCTAAACTTGGCTACAGACCAAAAAAATTAATATTTGGTGATGGATATAAAGGCTTTGACGAGGCAGCACCGTACGATGCCATATTAGTTACTGCAGGAGCTCCATTTGTTCCGAAACCACTTTTAAAGCAGCTATCAATTGGGGGTAGATTAATAATTCCTGTTGGAGATGAAGAACAGATAATGCAAGTTTTTACAAGGAAAAGTGAAAAGCAATATGAAAAAGAAGAACTGGGAAATTTTAAGTTTGTTCCTCTTCTTGAAAATAAAAATTAGAAATTCTTTTTAATTCTATCTAAATTTCTTTTGTTATCTCGATCTTTTATGGTTTCTCTCTTATCGTGAACTTTTTTACCTTTTGCTAAAGCTATTTCAAGTTTTGCAAAGCCATTATCATTAATGAATAACTTTAAAGGGACTATGGTAAGTCCTTTGGTAGAAACTTCTTTTTTAAGTTTTTTTAATTCTTTTCTGTTAAGTAATAGTTTGCGCTCTGCTTTTGGTTTATGATTGTAATAGGTGCCATATAGGTATTCTTCTATGGTCATATTTATAATAAATAATTCCTCTTTATCATTAAACTCACAAAAACTTTCTGCAATAGATGCTTTACTGGTCCTAATTGACTTGATTTCTGTTCCAGTTAGGACAATACCAGCCGTATATTTATCTAATATTTCATAGTTAAATCTGGCTTTTTTATTTTGTATGTTAATTGTCCTTTGCATTTGTGGCAAATTTAGATACAAATAAAAGAATTAAAAAAGAATTGTATTTAAATCCAACAAAAAAGCCCCTTTAAAGGTTTTTTTTTAGTTAACTAGTTCTTCTTGATTTCTAAAAACCAATTTATTATCAAAAGCATCTAGAAGAATAATGCTATCAGTATTTACTATTCCACCAAGAATGTCTTTACTTAACATATTTAAAACCTCCTTTTGTATTGTGCGTTTTACAGGTCTAGCTCCGTATTCTGGTTCAAAGCCTTTATTTGCAAGATATGTTGTGGCTTCTTCTGTAGCATCCATAGTAATGCTTTGATTTGAAAGCATTTTAGTAACTCCTCTTAATTGAATTTTAACAATTTCTTTAATATTCGATTTGGTTAAAGGACTAAACATGATGATATCATCAATACGATTTAAAAATTCTGGTCTTACCCTTTGTTTTAATAAGCTAAGCACATCAATCTTAGCTGTCTCCATAGCGGTATCAGCATCTTTAATCGTTTCAAATTGATTTTGTATGATTTCACTACCTATATTGGAGGTCATAATTATAATAGTATTTTTAAAATCTGCCATTCTACCCTTATTATCTGTTAAGTGACCTTCATCAAGTACTTGAAGTAAGATATTAAAAGTGTCAGGATGCGCTTTTTCAATTTCATCAAGCAGTACAACAGAATATGGTTTTCTTCTTACGGCTTCTGTTAATTGACCTCCCTCGTCATAGCCTACATAACCTGGAGGGGCTCCTACAAGTCGGCTTACTGCATGACGCTCCTGGTATTCACTCATGTCTATTCTAGTCATCGCATTTTCATCATTAAATAAGTAAGCAGCAAGCGCTTTTGCTAACTCTGTTTTTCCAACGCCAGTTGTTCCCAAAAATAAGAAAGATCCTATGGGTTTATTGGGGTTTTGTAATCCTGCCCTTGATCTACGAACCGCATCACTTACTGCTGTTATTGCTTCCTCTTGGCCAACCACTTTTTTGTGAAGTTGCTCTTCGAGTTTTAGTAACTTACTACGTTCACTTTCAATCATTTTGGTAACTGGAATACCAGTCCATTTAGCTACAACTTCAGCAATGTCTTCGTAATTAACTTCTTCTTTAATTAAGCTGTGTTCTTCTTCATTTGCTTTTAGTTCGTTTTGAAGGTTTTCAAGTAACTCTTCTTCAGACTTAATTTTTCCATAGCGTAATTCAGCAACTTTACCATAGTCTCCATTTCGTTCTGCGGTATCCGCTTCATTTTTATAAGACTCTATATTAGATTTTGCTTGTTGTATTCTATCAACTAAAGATTTTTCACTAAGCCATTTTGCATTAATACCATTACGTTCTTCTTTAAAATTAGCTAAATCATTGCGTAATATTTTGAGTTTACTTTCGTCTTTTTCTCTTTTTATAGCTTCAATTTCAATTTCTAACTGCATTATTTTTCTATCAAGAACATCTAATTCTTCAGGTTTCGAATTAATTTCCATTCTAAGTTTAGAGGCAGCTTCATCCATTAAGTCAATAGCTTTATCAGGTAAGAACCTGTTAGTAATGTATCGTTCAGAAAGTTCTACAGCACCTATGATAGCTTCATCTTTAATCCTTACTTTATGATGAATTTCATATTTTTCTTTTATACCTCTTAAAATAGATATGGCATTTTCAGTATCGGGCTCGTCAACAATCACTTTTTGAAAACGTCTTTCTAAAGCCTTGTCTTTCTCAAAATACTTTTGGTATTCGTCAAGCGTTGTTGCTCCTATAGCTCTTAATTCACCTCGGGCTAAAGCAGGTTTTAATATGTTTGCTGCGTCCATAGCCCCTTGTCCGCCACCAGCACCAACAAGGGTGTGTATTTCATCTATAAACAGTACAATGTCACCTGTACTATTAGTTACTTCTTTTATTACAGCCTTTAAACGTTCTTCAAATTCTCCCTTGTATTTTGCACCTGCAATTAATGCACCCATATCCAATGCAAATAATTGCTTGTTTTTTAAATTTTCTGGAATATCGCCATCAACAATTCTATGGGCTAGACCCTCAGCAATTGCTGTTTTTCCGGTTCCAGGCTCACCAACAAGTATGGGGTTGTTTTTAGTCCTTCTGGAAAGAATTTGAAGTACTCTTCTTATTTCTTCATCCCTTCCAATTACAGGATCTAATTTTTTTTCAATGGCTAGTTGATTTAAGTTTTTTGCATATTTATTAAGGGCATTAAATGTTTCTTCTTGCGATTGTGAGGAAACCCGTTCACCTTTTCTCATTTCAGTAATTAAAGATTTAAGATTTTTTTTAGTAACACCGTGTTCGTTTAAAATTTTAGAAACCGCACTTTTACTATCTATAATTGCTAATATTAAATGTTCAATAGTTACATAGTCATCTTTCATTTTATTAGCAATAGTCTGTGCTTGAGTTAGAGTTTTTCCAGTATTTTGAGACAAAGTAATTTGTCCACCAGATACTTTAGGATAACGTTTTAACTCAGCTTCAATCACTTTAGTTAAAGTGTCTTTATCGACTTCATATTTTTTTAATAAATATGGTAAAACGTTATCATCAGTCTGAAGAATACCCTTAAAAATATGTTCGTTTTCAATTTGTTGATGTTCAAATCCATTAGCAATTACTTGAGCTTGCTGAATGGCTTCTTGTGATTTTATCGTATAGTTATTAAAGTTCATATCTCTTTTATATTTTTGCAATTATTAATTAATGTTTGACAATAATCTTACCAAGTATAATTACATGTCAATATGTCTGTAAAACCCTTGGTTTTGCTGACTTTTTGTCGTAATGGTTAGGTTTTTTATTTTATAAAATTATATGGGAATATTTAAAAATATATTAAGTTCAGATTCGGATAGTGAAAATCATAATATTAAACGAGTTGAATGGAAATCTTTAACTTCGGTTGAACAACTTTCTATGATTAATGAAGCTTCTAAAACGAAACCACAAGCTATTTTTAAACACTCAACACGCTGTGGAGTTAGTAGAATGGTATTAAAAAATTTTGAAGCTGATTTTAATTTAGATTCAAATTCTTATGACCTTTATCTTATAGATTTATTGAATTACAGAGAGGTATCAAGTGCTGTTTCAGAAACTTTAAATGTCCAACATCAATCACCACAATTATTAATAATTAAAAACGGTGAAGTGATTATTCATGATTCACATGGTGCAATTAACAATATAGATTTAGAACAGTACGCATAAAAAAAGCATCTTTTAAAAGATGCTTTTTTTATTAGGATTTACTTTTCAGAGGAGGCAAAAGTTTAGTTGAAACTTCACCGAAGCCAATACGTGTTCCATCTTTCTCACAGTAGCCTCGCATAATAACGGTATCATTGTCATTTATAAATTTTCGTTCAGAGCCATCTTTCATTTTTAGTGGTTTTTCTCCTCTCCAACTCAGTTCAAGCATGGAACCGTATGAGTCTTCCGTAGGGCCTGATATTGTCCCACTTCCCATCATATCTCCAGAGTTAATTGGACATCCATTAACAGTATGATGAGCCAGTTGTTGGGACATATTCCAATACATGTATTTAAAGTTGGATCTACAAACAATTTGTTCTTTAGCATTTTCTGGTTTAATTCCTACTTCAAGATTTATGTCAAAGCTTTTATCACCTTCATATTGTAGATAAGGCAATTGTTTTTTCAATGGCTTAGGACCAGCAACTCTGAAGGGTTCAAGTGCATCAAGGGTAACTATCCATGGTGATATTGATGATGCAAAGTTTTTAGCTAAAAATGGACCCAAAGGGACATATTCCCATTTCTGAATATCTCTTGCAGACCAATCATTAAATAATACTAGTCCAAATATATATTCTTCAGCTTCATCAACAGGAATGGGCTCCCCTAAATCATTGGCGTCTGTAGTAATGAATGCCATTTCTAATTCAAAATCAACCAATTTTGATGGACCAAAATTAGGGTTTTCAGCACCAGAAGCTATGGTTTGGCCATGCGGTCTATGAACTGGAATACCAGAGGGAATAATAGAAGAGCTTCTTCCATGATAACCAACAGGTATATGAAGCCAATTTGGCAATAGTGCATTATCAGGATCTCTGAACATAGTACCTACGTTAGTGGCATGTTCTTTACTGGAATAAAAGTCTGTATAATCTCCAATCTGAACAGGAAGCTGCATTTCAATTTCATCTAATCGAAACAAAACGGCTTCTTTATGTGATTTGTTGTTTTTTAAAATGGGATTATTATCATCAAATATATCTGCTATTCTGTTTCTTACAGCCCGCCATGTTTGTCTTCCGTCTGCAATAAAATCATTAAGCGTGTCTTGTAAAAAAATATCATCTGTTAAAGGGATGCCTTCAAAATAACCTAATTGATGTAATGCTCCTAGGTCTATAGCGGTATCGCCAATACGCGTTCCAATGGTTATAATGTCGTCACGCGTTAAGAAAACCCCAAACGGTATGTTTTGGATAGGGAAGTCAGAATGTTTATCAACATGTAACCAGGAAGTTCGGTCTGGGTTGTTAGCAAATACGGGCATATATATTGTTAATTAAATTGTGAAAAATTTTATATCAAATATATGTTTTTTGTCATATAAAAAATATGTATTTGTTATTTTTGCTAATATTTTTAATAACAACATAGCATGCAACGCGACGAACAAATTTTTGAATTAATTGAAGCTGAAAAGGACAGACAAATCCATGGTATAGAACTTATTGCTTCTGAGAACTTTGCTAGTGATCAGGTCATGGAAGCTGCCGGTTCTGTATTAACTAATAAATATGCAGAAGGGTATCCTGGTAAAAGATATTATGGTGGCTGTGCTGTAGTTGATGAAGTTGAGCAAATAGCCATTGATAGAGCTAAAACACTCTTTGGAGCCGAATATGCTAATGTACAGCCTCACTCAGGGAGTCAAGCTAATACCGCAGTATTTTCTGCTATACTTAAACCCGGTGATAAAATTTTAGGTTTTGATTTATCTCACGGTGGACACTTAACACATGGTTCTCCTGTTAATTTTTCAGGAAAATTATACAAACCTCATTTTTATGGCGTAGAAGAAGCGACAGGAACATTAGATTATGATAAAATTGAGGCTAAAGCTGTTGAAGTGATGCCGCAACTTATTATAGCAGGTGCATCTGCTTATTCAAGAGACATTGATTTTAAACGTTTTAGAGCCATAGCAGATAAAGTTGGCGCATTACTCTTAGCAGATATATCTCACCCTTCAGGTCTTATTGCTAAGGGTATTTTAAACGATCCTATTCCACATTGTCACTTTGTGACAACAACGACTCATAAAACGCTCAGAGGTCCTAGAGGTGGTCTTATTTTAATGGGTAAAGATTTTGATAACCCATTTGGAATTAAGCTAAAGAATGGTAATCTAAGAAAAATGTCTTCTTTATTAGATTCTGGTGTATTTCCGGGTAATCAAGGTGGCCCTCTTGAACATATTATTGCAGCTAAAGCAATTGCATTTGGTGAAGCCTTAACCGATAACTTTATGGAGTACATTCTTCAGGTTAAAAAGAATGCTAGTGTAATGGCAGATGCTTTTGTTGAAAAAGGCTACAAAATTATATCAGGTGGCACAGATAACCATATGATGTTAATTGATTTAAGAAATAAAAATATTTCTGGAAAAGCCGCCGAAGAAGCTTTGGGTAAAGCGGATATTACTGTAAATAAGAATATGGTACCATTCGATGATAAGTCTCCTTTTGTGACCTCAGGAATTAGAATTGGAACTTCTGCTGTATCCACACGTGGTTTGAAAGAATCTGACGTTTTACAAATTGTAGAGTTTATTGACAGAGTGATTGAAAATCATGAAAACGATGAGATTTTAGAAGAGATAGCTAATGAAGTAAATGCAATGATGGCTAATAAACCATTATTTGTAGCTTAATTATATTTTTAAAATAATTAAAAAGCCTGCTCATAGCAGGCTTTTTTTTAATCTTCAGGTTGAACTTGATGTTGATAGGCTCCCAAATCTGGGTTTGAAGAACGGTTTACACCAAGAATATCATTAGGAACAGCTTGTGCAGCGGAAACATCCCCTTTATTTATAGCAGCTGAATTTTCATTAATCAGGAAGTTATTATTGTAAGCATCCCAAAATTCAGGGTTTTGATTTAACATTACATTATTATATAAATCGGAATTATTAAAGTTGTAATTGGGTCCAGTATAACTGTTATTATAATCGTTAAATCTTAAAAGGGTCGATTCTAGCTTAAAGTTAAAATCCAATTCGCTGTCTGCTTGATCAACTAAAAATTCAATATTTTCACTACCATAAACAATACAGTTAGTGAAAGTGGCTTTATCCAAGCTATTAACATATATTACATCATCTTCATCTGTGATGAAATTATTTACAAGTACTGCTGGAAACTGTCTGAAACTGTTTGTCCAATAATTACTCAATGTAGCATGAGTAAACTCATAAGATCCACCTAGAGTACCTGCAAAAGCAGATTGACCACAGTTAGAAATTACTAAATTTTCAGCCTTAAGAGATGACGCTCTTGCTAATATACCAAAGCTGCTAAAGTTAAAAAGTTTAGAATTTTTGATAGAAACTTTAGGTATTGTGTTTTCTTGGTTTCCTATACAAAATAGACCCACAGTTCCATTTTTAATTGTTGTATGGTTAATATCTATTTCTTTGCTGTCATTGTAAAGTAAAATAGTTCCCCACTGTCCCGGTATATCTGCAAAACCTGGTTCCAAACGATCACTTTCAAAAATCACCTCGTTTTCCATAGTTTCTAAGTCATTACTTAAAGCACCATTAATTTTCATTGATGCATTTTGTGTAACAATTAATCCTGAGTTGGCATGAAAGTGGATTCTTGCACCAGGATCTATAGTTAATGTTTTATTTGCTCCAACACCTGCATAACCGTATATTACATAGGGCTTATCGTTGGTAAAGTTTAATTCATTATCGTTTAAAAATCGACCTTCAAGTGTTGTTTCATCGTCTTCGCCATCTCCATCTACATCAAAAACAAGAGTTTCTTTGATGTAAACAGGATTGCCGTCTTCATCGGTATCTTCTGAACGTGCAGGATAAATAAAAACAGCATCTTTTACAAGGGTTACCAATTCTACAGTTTGGAGATTATTATTTTGATCAAACTCAATTTTATCTGTGTATAGTAGCTCATTTGAGTTTGTTTGATTTGAAATATCTATTGTAGTTTCAATAAAAATATAAAGGCTGTCTTTAGCTAATAATTCAACATCTTCAAAAACTTTACCTTCAAGATCACCACTGCTCCCTGTAGACCCATCTATATTAAGTCTAAATCTAGAATTTTCCCTTTTTGAGAGATTGATATTTGGTATTACTATGTCTTTATTACTTCTGTTATAAACTTTTAATGTATATGTACTAGAACTAATATTACTAAATACGGTATCTAAATAAACAGTATCTTTTGAGAATTCTAGACCTCCAGTGCTTGGTTCAAATTCAAAATCATTACGACATGAACTCCATGTAAGGATAAATAGAAAAATGACTGTTAGTTGGAATAAGCGTTTAAGCATTGAATAATCTTTGTTTTAAATATAAATATATTGTAATAATTCTTGAATTATTGGCTATTGAAATAAACTTTCTAATTCAAGTGTTATCCTAGTAGGTTTGTTAGTGGCTCTAGAAATTAAACACCATTGCGTTTCTGAAACTGCTAATAATTTTTTGGATTCAGCATTATAGATTTCAACAATTCTAGTGGATTTTACCCCTTTAGACTCTTTAATGAATGTTTTGAGATGAATTTTATCGTTTACTAAAGCTGCACCTTTATACTTGATCAGATGTTGCACCATAACCCAGTAATAATTTGTTTTCTGATCTTCTGAAGATTCTTTATTCCAATGCAATTCAGCAATATTTTGAACCCATTGCACATAAACCACATTGTTTACATGATTTAGAGAATCAATCTCATTGGTTGCGACTTGAATGGTTTGCTCAAATATTTGCATTACCTATCAGTAAGTTTTATTTCAAATATTTTGTTCCATAATTTACCAGTAACAAAAATAGTTTCTGTATCAGGATTAAAAGCAATACCGTTAAGCACGTCTAAGTCTTTGTGTTGCTTAACAAGTTTTCTAAGTGGGGAGAAGTCAACAACGCCTTCTACAGCACCATTTAAAGGATTTATTATAGCCACACCATTTTTGAGATAGATATTAGCAAAAATTTTACCATCTATCCATTCAAGTTCATTTAGGCTTCCTATTTTGCCTTTATTGGTATATACTTGTATTTTATCAATCTCTTTGTAATTTTTTGGATTTATACGCCAAATATTTTCAGTACCATCCGACTTGTAAATTAAATTATCATCATGACAAAGTCCCCAGCCTTCTTTGCTTCTATCGTAAGTGAAGGTCTTAGTTCTTTTCATAGAATTAATATCATAAACAAAACCTACATTGGCTTTCCATGTTAATTGGATCAATTCATTGTTAAATACCGTAAGACCTTCGGCAAAGTATTTTTTATCGAGATTGTAATTATACTCTATATTTCCTGTTTTATAGTCAATGCGTCTTAACTTAGAAGCACCATATTGCCCAGTACTTTCGTATATTTTACCATTATAAAACTCTAGGCCTTGCGTGTATGAGTATATGTCATGAGGAAATTCACTAATAATTTCAAAACCATAAACTTTTGGTCTTTTGTTATTTAATAAAGTTAAAGGAATTGTTTTTTCTAAGGTTTGTTCATCCAAATCAAAAACAGCTTTAAGTTTATGAATCCCCAAAGACATGGTATCAAGAACTAATTGATCACTAATAGGGTGTTCATTCACAAAAAAAGTAACCCCATTATATACCACGTTTTTAGAGTTTTTAATTGTAATTTTAAGCGTATCTCCTAACTTAAAAATATTGTTTTCACTGTTGGTTTTTAATGTTAAAGTCCTGAGGGTTTTGTCATTGTCTCCACATGAAACTAACATCACACAACTAAGCAGAAAAAGTATGAACTTGTGGTGCATTTTTATTTTGATTTTTTTGGCAATTTATTATTTAAAATCAGTTAAAAAAAATATTGTTAAACTATTAAATCATTGTATATTTGCCCCCGGCAAGTCCTACACAACTAGCTCCTGTTGAATCCTCCAGGGCGGGAACGCAGCAAAGGTAAATGGTTGTAGCAGTGTGATGTAGGTAGCTTGCCTTTTTTTGTACCCAATACTTTCCTATAATATTGTACATTTATTCACTGAATAAATAAATTAAAAATGTCAAAAATAATCTTAATCACTGGTGGCTCCTCAGGAATTGGTAAATCAATTGGTGAGTACCTACAAGATAAAGGATTCTGTGTTTATGGAACCAGTAGAAACCCAGACCGCTATAGCAATTCAAATATTCCACTAATTAAAATGGATGTCACTAATTCAGAGTCAATTGGGCAAGGCGTAACACGTGTTTTAGAAAAAGCTGGTCGAATAGATGTCTTAATAAACAATGCGGGTGCTGGCATAACTGGACCTATGGAAGAAATTCCAGAAGACGCGATGAAACACAATTTTGATACTAATTTTTTCGGCCCCATTAATGTTATCAAAGCGGTATTACCTGCAATGCGCCAACAAAAAACTGGGTTAATTATAAATATTACTTCAATTGCAGGTTATATGGGATTACCTTTTAGAGGTATTTATAGTGCAAGCAAAGGTGCTTTGGAAATTGTTACTGAGGCATTCAGTATGGAGTTAAAACCATTTAATATAGCAATAACAAATGTGGCACCTGGAGACTTTGCAACCAACATTGCATCTGGAAGGTATCATGCTCCAGTAATTAATAATTCTCCCTACGAAGAAGTTTATGGCAACTCATTAAAACTTATGGATGATCATGTAGATTCTGGTAAAGACCCACTAATAATGGCTAAAGCTATTCATGAAATAATTAATAGTAAAAAGGTTAAGATTCATTACAAAGTGGGGGAGTTTATGCAAAAATTTTCTATTGTATTGAAACGTCTTTTACCTGATACGTGGTATGAGAAACTTTTAATGAATCATTATAAATTATAAGATTCTATTTTCAAAAATAACCTTATCTGTATTAGTTTTATCTCTTATAAATTTTATTTTAGCACCAATAAAACAACAATCCCATGAAATTTTTTATTGATACTGCCAATCTTGATCAAATTAAAGAAGCTCAAGACCTTGGAATTTTAGACGGTGTAACTACCAACCCTTCTTTAATGGCTAAAGAAGGTATTACAGGGACTAACAATATTTTGAAGCATTATGTAGATATCTGTAATCTAGTTGAAGGTGATGTTTCTGCTGAGGTTATTGCTACAGATTTTGAAGGCATGGTTAGAGAGGGAGAAGCCCTTGCAGAATTACATGATCAGATAGTTGTTAAGCTACCAATGATTAAAGACGGCGTAAAAGCTTGTAAATATTTTTCAGAGAAAGGCATAAAGACCAACGTGACTCTAGTGTTTTCAGCTGGACAAGCGTTGCTTGCAGCCAAAGCCGGTGCTACTTATGTTTCTCCTTTTATTGGCCGTTTAGATGATATATCTACAGATGGTTTAAATTTAATTTCAGAGATCAGGCATATTTATGATAACTATGGCTTTGAAACACAAATTTTAGCAGCTTCAGTGCGTCATACGATGCATGTAATTGATTGTGCTAAGATTGGTGCTGATGTAATGACAGGACCATTAAGTTCTATTAGCGGGTTGTTGAAGCATCCTCTTACAGATATTGGTTTGGAGAAGTTTTTAGCCGATTACAAAAAAGGCAATTAGAGCTTTTTCAAGTGCTTGTCAATTTTGTTTGAAAATACACTAATTTCAGAGTTTATAATATTCATATTATCATCTACAAGTATACATCTAGACACAGAGTAGTATGATAAACCATAGGTCTTAACCCCTTCCTTAAAATTTTTAAATCGAAATTCAGTATTTAAGGGAAACTGGTAAGCTTCTAACTGTTGACGGCTATTAATCATAGGTTCATTGTTAATGTTAATTCCAATGAAATCTACATCTGGATATTGTTTAGAAAGCAGATTGATTTTATTATGAATTTCTATGAAATGTTCTGTGTAATGATAAGACCAAAAGTATATGACAGATGGTCTTAATATTCTTGAATTAAAATCAACGGTATGGTTACTGTAATCAACAAAATCAGTTAAAGGCAGTTTATTACCTGGTTTTAAGTTCTCAAGGCGTTCAACTAAAGAAGTTAAATCAGCAACATAATCTTCATTATTACATTTCTCTTTGAAATGATTTAAAATAGATTTGTTGTCATTATAATTTTTTGAGGTATAAATAAATTCTCTAGCTGCGTATTTTAAGTTGTGATTTTTGATAGATTTTTTATCAATGTATTTATCTATTAAATCAAGTTTCGTTTTGTTGTAATCAACACAGTTTTTATCAAATTTCCTTGATACATCTTTTTTATAAAAATTATCAAGCGCCAGATTATTAAAGTAAAAAAACAAAAAGCGATTATAGCCAATATGGTCGTTTAAAAATGGTGCATTAAAATTAATGGTGTTTCTGTGCGCAAAAAAGGCATCAGGCAGGCTTTTATATTTTCCTAACTCAGCATAACCAAAGTGACCAAAAGGATATACTTCATAAGATCTATAACTATTAAAATCAATATCAGCCTTTGCAATGTCGTAAAACGCATCAGAGGTTGATTTATTTGAAGTAAAATGGTTGAGTTCATCCATTCTAAGCTTGTGCCTCTCTTGAATAAGATTGTGATAAGCTTCTGGTGATAATCTACAATCATTATAACTCTTTAATTCGTCTTTTTCGTTTTTAAGAAAAGAACGGATTAAGAAGTTATTTTTCCTGGCACCTTTACCATGGTAGGTTAAAGATTCATCAAAATCTTTGGTGTTTACAAAAACGTTAATACTATCTCCGGGTTCTAAAAATACCTGTTGATGTTCTATACCGTGTTTGAATATGAAGAGATTACTATTTTCGTTGGGGATAGTAATTAGGAAAGAAGCATTTTCATCAAGTGAAATAGAGTCTAATATTTCTCCGTTTTTTAATAATAAAACCTTATCGTCTACAGCGTTTTGGATGGTACCACCAAAGAAAGAAAGTTTTTTTTCTTTACTAGAATTACATCCAATAATAATTAGACAAAAAATTGAGGAGTATAAGAATTTAAAATTCATAAATTATTGGATAACTAAACAAAATTAGATTTTGAATATTAATTCTGTTGTTAAGGCGTTGTTAAAACTTACTATAGTTGTCAATTATTTTATGGTTTTACTTGAATTATCTACTTTTGCACAAAATTTTAAAGCTAGGATATGTTATCAGTTTCAAATCTTTCTGTTCAATTTGGGAAGCGAGTATTATTCGATGAAGTAAATACCGCTTTTAATCAAGGAAATTGTTATGGAATTATTGGTGCTAACGGGGCTGGAAAGTCAACGTTTCTCAAAATACTTTCAGGTAAAATGGAAGCAACCTCAGGACATGTTCACTTGGAGACAGGTAAACGCATGTCTGTTCTGGAACAAAATCATAATTTATACGATCAAAATACAGCACTTGAAACGGTTATAATGGGTAACAAACCCTTGTTTGAAATTAAAGTAAAAATAGATGCATTGTACGCTGATTATTCAGACGAAAATGCTGAAAAAATTGGAGAGCTTCAGGTACAATTTGAAGAAATGAACGGGTGGAATGCCGATAGCGATGCAGCATCGATGTTATCAAATTTAGGTATCAAAGAGGAATTGCATTACATGCAGATGAGCGATTTAGATGGCAAACAAAAGGTACGTGTTCTATTAGCTCAGGCCTTATTTGGTGAACCTGACGTGTTAATCATGGATGAGCCTACCAACGATTTGGATTATGAAACCATTTCTTGGTTAGAAAATTTCTTAGCCAATTATAATAATTGTGTGATTGTGGTTTCTCACGACCGTCACTTTTTAGATGCTGTTTGTACCCACATATCTGATATTGATTTTGGTAAAATTAATCACTATTCTGGTAATTATACCTTTTGGTATGAATCTTCACAGTTAGCTGCCAAACAACGTGCTCAGCAAAACAAAAAAGCAGAAGAAAAGAAAAAAGAATTACAGGAGTTCATTGCTCGTTTTAGTGCGAATGTTGCTAAAAGTAAGCAGGCTACTAGTAGAAAGAAAATGATTGATAAATTGAATATTGAGGAAATTAGGCCATCTAGTAGACGTTATCCTGCAATTATTTTTGAAAGGGAACGTGAAGCTGGTGATCAGATTCTTAATATTGAAGGTTTATCTGCAACTTTGGAAGGTGACGTATTATTTAAAGATGTAGATATTAATTTAGCTAAAGGCGATAAAGTCGTTGTTTATTCAAAAGACTCAAGAGCGACTTCTGCTTTTTATCAAATTATTAATGACAAAGAAACCGCTGAGTCTGGAAAATATGCATGGGGTGTTACCACATCTCAATCTTATCTTCCTTTAGATAATAGTGAGTATTTTCAAGAAAAATTAACATTAGTTGATTGGTTGAGACAGTACGCAATGACAGAAGAGGAGCGTGAAGAAGTATACATCAGAGGGTTTTTAGGTAAAATGATTTTTAGTGGAGAGGAAGCTTTAAAAACTGCAAATGTATTATCAGGAGGGGAGAAAGTAAGATGTATGTTAAGTAGAATGATGATGTTACGCGCTAATGTATTAATGCTAGATGAGCCCACGAACCATTTAGATTTGGAAAGTATCACTGCTTTCAATAATTCTTTAAAGAACTTTAAAGGAACCGTATTGTTTACTACTCATGATCATGAATTTGCTCAGACCGTTGGTAACCGTATTATTGAACTTACACCAAATGGTGCTATAGATCGTTACATGGCTTTTGATGAATACATGTCCGATAAAAAGATCAAAGAGTTAAGGGCTAAAATGTATTCTTAGAAAGAGCTCAAAATTAATGGTTGAAGTATTTGCTGTTCCATGAAGAGGTACTCAAATTGAATCCTCTTGAAATTATTATGTAGCCTGTGATTGCTATTAATGACTTAAATGTAAAAAGAATCATTATAAATGTTTTTCCATAGTCTGTCAAGTTACCAAAAGAAAACTGATAAACTAAGGTTAATAGTGCAGATAAAACAAATAAAGTTAAAACCAAGTTTTCAAAATTTCTAACAGGCCAATATTTTAACTTTCTATAATCTGATAAGTCGTTACCCCATTGCGTTATATAGTAATAATAGCCATTGCCAAGATTTGCAAACAATAAAGGGTCATCATAATTTTTTAGGCTAAAAACCTCTGCAGGAGCTATCATAAAAAAGTCATCAAATTTTATTTTGGTTTGATCTTTAATGAAATTAATCTCAGCTAAAACTTGTTCTGGGAAATCTGCTTTGTATAAGCTAGATGATAGGAAACGTAATCTATAATCAATACACAAAGATTTAATGGTATTTAAATCATAAATTCTTTTAGGATCAAGAGATTTTATGTCATATGTTTTAGAATTAATACCTGAACTTGAGGAGAGTAAATCTAAAAGCGTAGTATCCATCCTTGCATTTACTTTGTCATAAGCTTCTGTTATTAAGCAATTAATAGCAGACTGATAATCTTTAGATCTATACTGATTGAGTTCTTTAATTAATATCATATTATAAATTTAACTTATAACCAGTTGATACGGTGACTTTTATGTAATTTTTATATTTTGTTTAATGTTTAAAATCACAGTTTTTTAGTCAAAAAAAACTCCAAAACATGTGTTTTGGAGTTTTAATTTATTATGCATTTTTTCTTAATCAATAGCACCAATAACACGCTGCATAAAATTATTTAATGCTTCTTTTTTAGAAGTACCTTCTTTAATAGATTTAGTAACTTCTAATGCGCCATACATGTTAGAGATTAGTTCGCCAATAACATCCAGTTCTTCATCTTTAATGGAAGATACCTCAGTAATAGATTCCAAAGTTTCGATGGTTTCAATTACAAAATCCTCATCATTATTCTCTATAAATTCTGTGAGGTGTTTAATTATTGGTAGTTTCATCTATAAACAGTTTTAAAACGTCTGCTTTATTAGTTTGTATTTGATTCACCAGTTTGCCATCCTTGAAAGTGGCAAATGTTGGCAAATTATCAACAGTTGCAAGTTTTCTAGATTCAGGATATTTTTCAGCATCAACCATTACGAAAATTGCATCATCAAATTCAGTTGAAAACCTTTTAAATTTAGGTTTCATTATTCTACAATTACCGCACCAACCGGCAGAGTATTGTACTACAACTTTGGAATTGTTTTCAACGATTTCAGAAAGGTTATCTTGAGTTAAATCTTGCATAAATCTGGAGGATTAAAAATTAATTTGCAAAGTATTCTAGTACACCAGCTCTATTAGCGTTCATAGCTTCTTTACCTTCTTCCCAATTAGCAGGACAAACTTCTCCTTTTTCTTGAACGTGTGTATAGGCATCAATAATTCTAAGGAATTCGTTTACATTTCTTCCAATTGGCATGAAATTTACACCTTCATGAACAACAGTTCCTTCTTCGTCAATTAAATATGTTGCTCTGTATGTTACGTTATCACCTTCTACAGTAATAACTCCAGTTTCTTCATTGAATTCTTCATTAGTAATATCAAGAATTCCTAATGTAGATGATAAGTTTCTGTTTGAATCGGCAAGAAGGCTGTATGTAACCCCTTCAATTCCACCTTGATCTTTTGGCGTATTTAACCATGCAAAATGTACCTCTGCAGTGTCACATGATGCACCAATTACAATAGTGTTTCTTTTTTCAAATTCAGCTAAAGACTGCTGAAATGCGTGTAATTCTGTTGGACAAACAAAAGTAAAATCTTTTGGGTACCAGAATAACAATACTTTTTTGTTGTTTTTCACAGCTTCCTCAAAAACGTTAATTTGAAATGTGTCTCCCATTTCGTTCATAGCGTTTACAGAAAGATTAGGAAATTTTTTACCTACGAATGACATAATGTTATGGTTTTAAATTTTGGGGCAAATATCAATTATGCAAATGATTTAAAAAAGAAAAAAAATTACTAATAACTATGAAACTATTGAAGGTCTCTATATTACTTTATTTAACTGAGGTTAGGCGCAAAATATACAAGAGTTAAAGTATTGTTAAGGGTAAATTGATATGACTTTCATTAAGAATTTAAAACGATTATACAACTATAAATTTTTTATATAAAACTTAATTGAATTACATCTTTTTAATGTTTAAATTAGGAGAACTAATTAATAATCATATGGAACATATTTCTAATGGACAAGGCAAGTGTCCGTTTTCAAATGCAGAATTAAGACATACTGCAGCAGGCACCCATTCTAATTCAAAATGGTGGCCCAATCAATTAAATTTAAAAATTTTACATCAAAATGCAGCTGAGACGAGACCGTATGAAGCATCATTTGATTACGCTAAAGCTTTTGAAACTATAGATTTTCATGCTTTAAAAAAAGATCTTAATGATTTAATGACAGATTCTCAAGACTGGTGGCCTGCAGACTATGGGCATTACGGTCCTTTTTTCATAAGAATGGCTTGGCATAGTGCAGGGACTTACAGAATTGGTGACGGTCGTGGTGGTGCTTCTTCGGGAACGCTTCGTTTTGCTCCTTTAAATAGTTGGCCAGATAATGGTAATTTAGATAAAGCCAGACGTTTATTATGGCCTATTAAGCAAAAATATGGTGATAAAATCTCATGGGCAGATCTCATGATTTTAACAGGAAATGTAGCCTTAGAATCTATGGGCTTCAAAACCTTTGGTTTTGGAGGAGGAAGAGAAGATATTTGGGAGCCTGAAGGCGATATAAGCTGGGGTCCAGAAACCGAGTGGCTTGATGACAAACGTTACACTGGAGATAGAGAGTTGGCTAATCCGCTTGGGGCAGTTCAAATGGGTTTAATTTATGTTAATCCTGAAGGCCCAAATGGTACGCCAGATCCAATTGCTTCTGCTCGAGATATTAGAGAAACTTTTGGACGTATGGCCATGAATGACGAGGAAACAGTAGCTCTAATTGCGGGAGGTCATACTTTTGGTAAAGCACACGGTGCTGGAGATACCGTTATGGTAGGTGCAGAGCCTGAAGGTTCTGCAATAGAAGAACAAGGTTTTGGTTGGAAAAATAGTTTTGGATCTGGTAAAGGAGTTGATACCATTACAAGTGGATTAGAGGGTGCATGGACTCCAACACCGATAACTTGGGATAACAGTTATTTTGATACTTTATTTGGTTACGAGTGGGAACTTACCAAAAGTCCTGCTGGTGCTAATCAGTGGCGTCCTAAAGGCGGTGCTGCTGCAGAAGCTGTTCCAGATGCTCATGACACCTCAAGGCGTCACGCACCCATGATGGCGACCACAGATATTGCCTTAAGAGAAGAACCCGCTTATGCAAAAATATCTAAGCACTTTCACGAAAATCCTGATGCTTTTGCAGATGCCTTTGCAAGAGCTTGGTTTAAGTTAACACACCGTGACATGGGGCCTATAGCGCGTTATTTAGGTCCGGAAGTTCCAAAAGAAGAATTAATTTGGCAAGATCCTGTGCCAACAGCAGATTATAATTTAATTGATGCTTCAGATATTTCTGATTTAAAATCTCAGATCATGAATTCTGGATTAGGAATAGGCGCATTGGTTTCTGCTGCATGGGGATCAGCATCTACATTCAGGGGTACCGATAAACGCGGAGGAGCCAATGGCGCCAGAATACAATTAGCACCACAGAAATATTGGGAAGTTAATGAACCCCAATCATTATCTAAGGTCATAGACATCCTCACAAGTATTCAGTCTAGTTTTAACAGTGCAAATTCAAAACAAGTATCACTTGCAGATTTAATTGTTCTTGCAGGTGCTGCAGCTATAGAAGCTGCTGCCAAAGCTGGAGGTCATAATATTAGCGTTCCTTTTACACCAGGACGAACAGATGCTAATGCATCACAAACCGATGTCGATTCGTTTGCAGTATTAGAACCTAAAGCAGATGGTTTTAGAAATTATTTAGGTAAAGGCCATGATCGTCATGCCGAAGAGTTATTACTAGACCGATCACATTTATTAACTCTAACGGCTCCAGAAATGACAGTATTAATAGGAGGTATGCGTGTACTAGGGACAAATACTAACGGTACATCTCATGGTGTATTTACACATAACAAAGAAACACTATCAAATGATTTCTTTGTGAATTTACTTGATATGAGCACGGCTTGGAAACCTGCAGATGATAGTAAAACCATTTACGAAGGAACTTGTAGAACTACTGGCGACTTTAAATGGTCTGCTACCCGAAATGATTTAGTTTTTGGTTCTAATTCTCAACTTAGAGCGCTTGTTGAAGTATACGCAACAGATGGTGCAGAAGCCAAATTTATCAAGGATTTTGTGGCTGCTTGGGTTAAAGTAATGAACTTAGATCGTTTTGATTAAAAACTAGTTAATGTCACTAAAAAAAGGATTCAAAATGAATCCTTTTTTTATTTTATTTTTTTAGCATTTTAATCTTTATGGAAAAGGCTGCAAAAAGTAAGGTCATAAAAGGACTTAGCCAATTAAATATGGCATAGAAAAAATAGTCGGCTACTGGAACACCTAATACACCAGATTGATAGGCACCACAGGTATTCCAAGGAATTAACACAGAAGTAACTGTTCCAGAATCTTCTAAAGTTCTACTTAAATTTACAGGAGCAAGCCCTTTGTCTTCATAAGCCTTTTTAAACATTTTTCCAGGAACAACTAGAGCTAAGTATTGGTCAGATGCCGTGACATTTATGGCCAAACAACTGGCTACAGTACTTGCAAATAATCCAAAAGTACTCTCTGCAATACTAAGTAGTGCAGCACTAAGCTTAGATAGGGCCCCAATAGCATCCATAATACCTCCAAATACCATAGCGCAAAGAATAAGCCATATGGTTCCTAGCATACCGTACATCCCTCCAGAGGTAAATAAATCATTAAGTACAGCACTAGAGGTTTCAACACTTGTGTCTACAGTTATTGCTTGCATTACCCCTTTGTATGCACTTTGAAAATTAAGCTCATTAGCTCCGGCTATGGTTACCAATAAATCAGGCTGGGCAATTACAGCCGCTATTCCCCCCAATAAACTTCCTAATAATAAAGCAATTAAAGGTGGTGTTTTTTTTATGATCATAGCAATAACAAGCACGGGGACAATGAGTAACCAAGGACTTATGTTAAATGCATTGTTAATGGCATTTAATTGATTACTAATATCTGGAGTGCCAGAAGTATCTATGGTCAATCCTATAATTGTAAAAACTATTAATGTAACAATTACTGTAGGCACCGTTGTTAAACTCATGTATCTAATATGGCTAAATAAATCACTTCCAGCCATGGCCGGTGCTAAATTAGTTGTATCACTTAGTGGAGACATTTTATCACCAAAATAAGCGCCAGATATAACTGCTCCAGCAGTCATACCAAGAGGAATGCCTAGTGTTTCTCCTATTCCAATTAAAGCTATACCCACAGTAGCAGAAGTAGTCCAACTACTACCAGTAGCAATAGATATTATAGCACAAATTATCACACAAGCCGATAAAAAAATGGTGGGGTTTAAAATTTGCAAACCGTAATAAATCATAGTTGGAATAATACCACTAATTAACCATGTACCAGCAAGGGCACCTACCATCAATAAAATTAAGATAGCACCAGAGGTTGACTTTACATTTTCAGAGACTTCATCTATCATAGCATTATAGGAAATCTTATTTATAAACCCAACAATAGCAGCAACTGCTGCACCAAGAATTAATATAAATTGATTACTTCCGCTAAGTGCATCATCACCATATACAAAAAACACATTGTAGAACAGCATTATTACTAAAGCTATAATAGGAATTAGGGCGTGTAATAGTGAGATAGATTTAGACTTTTCTTCTGTTGGAGTTGAAGCTGGTGTTGTTGCCATATGCAGTATATAGGTTCAAAATTTTAAGATGTAAGTTTACAACAATCAGTGAAACTTAACAAAAATAAAAGGCTTGGAATTCTCCAAGCCTTTACATATAATAGATTTTCTTTTTCAATAAAAA
>JBELHJ010000005.1:0-68273 GCA_042091495.1 Bacteroidota bacterium | reverse complement strand
GGATTAGGAACCATACTAATACGTGGCGCAGAAAAGCTTGCTGTAGATAACGCCTCACCAAGGGTGACATTACCCAAAGCACTTTCTTCGGCGGGATTGGCCGCAGGACCGTTCACTACAAAACCGTATTGGATGTTGACTCCAGAAGCCAATTCTTCTTGAGTAGCCGTAACAGTGAAATTCCCCTCACCTTCCAGTAAGTATAACTTGGCAACTATCATGTTCCAGCTTTCATCAAAAACCTTAATAAAAGCCTCTGCAGTGTAGGCCGCATCTAAGGTGTAATTGGTAACCGCACCCGTAAATTCCAGATCGGCGCCTTGTAAATTATTATTAGTGACAAACGTACTGGCCTCTAGAGGGTAAAATTTACAATTCCCGTTTTCATCAAACCAATAATCGTTATTATACTCGTTGCGCCAAATACTGAAGTTGGGTTGTAAACGAACCAGGTTTACAGCAACAGTAGATTTCAAATCGTTAATGCCCCAATTATCGCCATTACCGCCTTCGCCATGCCAGGTCATGTAAGCACCCCACATGCTCGTGGGTGCCGATAAGGGTGTCACCACATTTTGTGCGGTTGTAAAAAATGAGATTAAAAAACAAAAAGTGTATAAAATTTTCATATGAGTTAGTTTTCGTTAATTAAAACTACAAGTTATAAAACCGATAACCAATTAATTAAACACTACACCCCCAATACAAAAAACATATAACATGAAATTTTGCTGAATAAATAATATATTTATATGGTAATCAATAAATTACAAATAAATCAAAGACAAACCCTATTAACAAACCACCGTTATGAAAAAACTCATTTACCTCCTAGCGCTATGCCTAAGCAGTTTGGCTTTTGGACAATCTACAGAGCGCATAAGCTTACACCTTTTTGATCTCCCAGAAGGTATAAGTATTGAAGAATTTAAAGCCGATTTAAACCGGGCCAATAAAATTTACGAAAAAAATGGTTTTGGTGCGGACCGCTACAAGGTCTATCAGGTTAAAGCCGATGACAAAAATGACACCTACCGATACATGTGGATCAGTACCTGGATTAGTGATACCGAGTATGAAAAGTCACATTCTGACGAAATGGCCACATTCTGGGATGAGTTCTTTTATCCCAAATATAAAGCCATGCTGGATGCTCAGATCTACCGCAAGTTTTTTGCCACACCTTAAAATTAAAATGCTTTGTTTAAATCTTAATTCTCAAAATACGCACAATATGAGATAAGAGGTCACAACAAAAACTGACCCTCAGCGACGAAGCGTTAAAAAATATATGGTTTTTTGGTGTGAAGAAGTTTGAGCTGTCTGAGCGCAGCGAGTTCTTAAACTTTAACCAAAAAGACGTGTATTTTAGCTTAAGGAGGTGCAGGTCTAGAATTTTTGGTTTCGTTTTTCTTCAATGGAAAAAGGAAAGAATTCCCTTTAAGCTAGTTTGCTAGCAATGGAACCGTAGTCGTGATTGTTGCCAGATACTTTTTTTCATCTAGAAAAAAAGTAATAACAATGGCATTATAACAATTTTAAAAGCCCTTCTAAAGATACTGTATCTTGAGTCCCTGCACCCATATCTTTGATGGTATAGGTCTGATTGGCCATTTCCTGATCTCCAGCCATAATCACATAGCGCACCTCGCGCTTATTGGCGTAATTGAGTTGTTTTTTTAGCTTAGCAGTATCGGGATAGAGCTCACAAGAAATCCCATGAGCACGTAAGGTTTTAATGGCTTGTAATGCATAAAAGGCTTCGGCATCGCCAAAATTGACAAACAAGACGTCCAAAGCGTTAGCCACCGTATTAGGGAATAAATTCAATTCTTCTAATACCAGATAGATGCGGTCTAGACCAAAACTAATGCCTACCCCACTCATACCTTTCAATCCAAAAATACCAGTCAGATCGTCGTAACGACCACCACCACCTATGGAGCCCATTTGTACCCCTTCTGGTGGAGCGACTTCGAAAATAGCGCCGGTATAATAGTTTAACCCACGGGCCAACGTGACATTTAAATTTAACGTAGCGGTTTGCAAGCCCACCGCATTTAGCGCCTGGTTGATAAACTGCAATTCCTGAATCCCTTTCAAGCCTTCTTCTGAGGTACTTAAAATAGCTTCTAATTGGGTAATTTGAGATTCAAAATCACCACTTAGGGTAAATATGGGTTTAAGCTGATCGATCCCGGCCTGACTGATCCCTTTAGACAACATTTCTTCCACCACTTTGGCTTCGCCAATCTTATCGAGTTTATCCAGGGCTACCGTAAAATCAATGAGCTTATCTTGAGCCCCCATCACCTCGGCAATACCACTTAATATTTTGCGGTTGTTAATATGAATGGTCACCCCTTCTAATCCTAGCGCTTTAAATACCGAATCATACAATTGCACAAAAGCCAATTCTTGTAATAACGAGTCTGAACCCACCACATCGGCATCACACTGCCAGAATTCTCTAAAACGGCCTTTCTGGGGGCGATCGGCACGCCAAACGGGTTGCATTTGGTAACGCTTAAACGGGAAGGTTAGTTCGTTTTGGTGTTGCACCACGTATCTGGCAAAAGGCACGGTAAGATCGTAACGCAAGGCTTTCTCTGAAATAGAACCCGTGAGCGCATTAGAATCACGAGCCTCTAAAGCAGCCGCATTGGCCTTTTTTAAATAATCGCCCGAGTTTAAAATTTTAAAGATCAACCGATCCCCTTCTTCACCGTATTTCCCCATGAGTGTGGATGAATTTTCAAAGCTGGGCGTTTCTATAGGCTGAAAGCCAAACGTTTTGAACGCCGACTTAATCACGTCCATAATATACTGTCGTTTTAAAACGTCTACCGATGAAAAATCGCGGGTGCCTTTGGGAAGGGATGGTTTTTGTGCCATAAAATAATCTTATTGCCACAAAAATATCATAAATTTCGATGGTCTTACTAACTTTTTAAAATTTCTAGTAATTCAAACGTAACAAATGGACCTAAATCCCTACTAACCACAAAACGAAAGACCCTATGTTCTTGTTATTTAGAGAAAATATAAAAATCGCCTTTGGGGCTATTAAGAGCCAACTGCTAAGAACCGTGCTAACCATCATGATTATTGCTATTGGGATCACGGCGCTTGTAGGGATTTTATCAACCGTATCGGCCTTTGAGGCCAATATTTCGGACAGCTTTACGTCTATGGGGTCTAATACCTTTAACATACAGCGTTACGACTTTAACGCACAACGCAGCTCCTCCAGTGAAAAAATAAAAATAAACCCTACTATTACCTACAACCAGGTCGCCGAATTCTATAAAAAATACAACGCCCCATTAACCCAAACGGCCATTTCGTTTACGGGTAGCCGGACCACCGAGGTGAAATACAATAACTTAAAAACCGACCCAGAAACCACTATCGTGGGCGCTAACGAACATTTTATAAATAATGCCGGACTGGAAATTGCTCAAGGACGAGCGCTGAACCAACTGGATGTAAAAAACAACATGAACGTTTGTGTGGTGGGGAGCGACTTGGTGAAAGCCTTGTTTAAAAACATAGATCCGCTTAATAAAACCATTAGCGTGAAAGGCAATAAATTTACCATTATAGGCGTACTGGAATCCAAAGGGTCTACCTTCAGTAACCGTCAGGATTTAAGAGTGATTATCCCTTTGCAAAAAGCGCGTTCCATATTTACCAACCCTAGAATTAATTATGCCCTAAGCATAAAAACCCTTAAAAAAGACTTGTTTGATAATGCCTTAGATGAGGCTATAATTACTTTTAGGAACATCCGTAAATTGACCCCGGTACAAAAAAATAACTTTGGCATTGAAAAAAGTGACGACCTCATGAACCGCATTGGCAGCATTACCGATTACCTGTTTTATGCCGCCTGGGTGATTTCATTAATTACCATTTTTGGATCCACCATAGCGCTTATGAATATCATGCTAGTAAGTGTGAGCGAGCGTACCCGTGAGATTGGCGTTCGTAAAGCCATGGGTGCAAAACGACGCACCATAGCCACCCAGTTCTTTATGGAAACCATTATTATTGGACAGTTAGGTGGTGCAATAGGTATTGTATTAGGCATAGGGATTGGTATGCTGGTAGCCTCAGCCGGCGGGTTTACCTTTGTCACGCCATGGACGGCCATGATTTGGGCTACGACCATTGCGTTTATAGTGGCTATCATTTCTGGCGTATATCCTGCCTCAAAAGCCGCACGCCTAGATCCTATAGAATCCTTGCGCTACGAATAAGCTAAAGCAGTATTAACCGTTAACCAACTGCTCGAAATAATGGAATAACGCGCCTTTGGTGATCTGACCCCCTTCTTGAATGAGTTTAAAAAGGTCCTGATGCTTATCATCTGAGAACGGCTTCACGGCCCGGTAAAACGTCACCGCATCGTCCATAAGGTGTTCGCGTAACCAGTGGTAACCTTCAGGCGTAGTCACATCAATACCCTCTTGCTGAACCGAAATGGAAATGAGTTGGATGTCCTGTTCCAGCACCTTAAACAAATGGATTTGCTGTGGTGAGAAATGTTCTATAAACCCTACGTTTTTAAGTACGCCTTCCCAGATGAGATCACTAAACACATCCAGCTCCTGATCCACCACCTCGGGTTGGGTAGTTTTAAGCGTATCCCATTCGGCTGCTGTGATTTGCTGTGTGGCTAAAAAATTAATAAACTCCTGATGTAAGGACTCAAACTGTTCTTTGCTTAAACGACTGTATTTCATAAGGCGTGTTTACAATTCATAATACAATTCATAAACTAATTCATAAACTAATAAAAAAAGCCCCAATAGATATTGAGGCTTTTCATATAAGGTTGGGATTATTACTCAGCTACGATTTCAAATGGTAAATCTACTGATACTTCTCTGTGAAGTCTAATAACCGCGTTGTATTTTCCTAAACGCTTGATGCTACCACCAGCGATTGAAATATACCTTTTCTCTACCTCGTGACCTGCTTTGTTTAAAGCAGCTGATACATCGATATTATTCACAGAACCGAATAATTTATCACCAGTACCTACTTTAGAAGCTATTTTAACATCTAGGGCTTTTAAAGCCTCAGCTAATTTATTAGCATCGTCAACGATTTTATTTTCTTTATAAGCGCGTTGCTTTAAATTCTCTGCTAAAACTTTTTTAGCAGAAGGTGTTGCTAAAACCGCAAAACCTTGAGGAATTAAAAAGTTACGACCATAACCGTTTTTAACTGTTACTACATCGTCTTTAAATCCAACATTATCTACGTCTTGTTTTAATATAAGTTCCATAGTTACAGTATTATTTTAATAAATCGGCTACATAAGGCATCAACGCTAAGTGACGCGCTCTTTTAACGGCTACAGAGACTTTTCTTTGGTATTTCAAAGACGTTCCTGTTAAGCGTCTTGGAAGTAACTTCCCTTGTTCGTTTACAAACTTTAATAAGAAATCAGCATCTTTATAATCGATGTATTTGATCCCTGATTTCTTGAAACGACAGTACTTTTTAGCTTTAGTTGTTTCTATTTGTAACGGTGTTAAATATCTAATTTCACCGCCCTTTTTTTCTTTTGCTTGTTGTTCAATTGAAGACA
The DNA here is from genome assembly GCA_042091495.1 of Bacteroidota bacterium. Lineage (GTDB taxonomy): Bacteria > Bacteroidota > Bacteroidia > Flavobacteriales > Flavobacteriaceae > JBELHJ01. Next base: position 62,671 of record JBELHJ010000005.1, on the reverse strand, counting down.
TAAATTACGCTTTTTGTTTGTTTCTGTTTCTTCTCTTTTCTGCCCAAGCAATAGCATGCTTGTCTAATTTTACGGTCAAGTAACGCATAAAACGCTCGTCACGTCTAAACTCTACCTCTAAGGCCGAGATAGCTTCACCGCTTACAGTGTACTCAAATAAATGGTAAAAACCACTCTTTTTGTTCTGGATTGGATACGCTAATTTTTTCAAGCCCCAATCTTCTTTAGCGATCATCTTAGCACCTTTAGAAACAAGAAAATCTTCGTATTTCTTTACTGTTTCCTTTATCTGAGTTTCAGATAAAACGGGATTCAAGATGAAAACAGTTTCATAATGATTCATAAATTGAATTTTAATTATTAAAAATTTGGCTGCAAAAATACACTTTTTTATAAAATAAACATAATTTATAAGGGTGGTTTTTTTCGTACATAACAAAGTCCGATAAAAGTATGGATTATCCGTTAATCTGTTGTTTATAATCCATTTTTTAGTTATCATTGACATGAATTTAACCTTAACTATATTTTATGCAGCTAAAATGTATAGTAGTAGATGACTCAGCCATTCAACGTCTCGCTATCACAAAATTAGTTGAAGACCACCCCGCTCTTGAGCTTGTAGCCCAGTATTCCAGTGCGCTAGAAACTAAAAAAGGCCTCAATACTCATAAAGTAGACCTTATTTTTCTAGACATTGAAATGCCTATTTTAAATGGCTTTCAACTGCTGGACGTCCTCAACAATTCCCCTGAAATTATTTTTGTAACGGGTAAAACCGAACATGCGTTTAAAGCGTTTAATTACGACGCTGTTGCGTATCTAAAAAAACCCCTTAATGCAGGCCTGTTCAATACCGCTGTTGAAAAAGCCATTGCACAAGTTAAACTCAAACAAAACTATACCGAGCCTGACGAAGATTATATTTTTGTAAAAAGCAACCTCAAAAAACGTAAAGTCTACGTAAACGATATCAAATGGGTTGAAGCCTTAGGAGATTATGTGAAAGTCGTCACTAAAGACCAGTCTCATGTGGTACTCTCTACCATGAAAGCTTTTGAAAAAGAGTTGCCAGAAGGCCGTTTTTTACGCATCCACAAATCATACATTGTGAGTTTGGAAAAGATTGATCGCTTTAATTCTAAAAATGTTGAAGTAGGTACTGTAGAAATTCCTTTAAGCCGGAATAAGAAATCGACTTTAATGGAAGCGCTAAGTAATCTTTAGTAATTCACTTTTGCAGCAAACTTTAAATCCAACTTAGTAAGGATCCACATTAAAAATTACACGCACCGCACGCAGTGCTCCAATAGACTGGAAGCTGTTGTGTAAGCGGTGTAAGCGATTTTTGGCTGCACTTAGTGATTGCCCTGGATAGACCTTCAGTATGAGGTGCTTATGATACTGATTACGAATTCGGGATACTGGGGGAAACTCAGGCCCTAACACCTGAGGTCCGTAACTTTGGCGCAGCGCCTCTGCAAACCAAGAGGCTGCCGTATTCACCAGATTGAAATCTTTGTGTTTAAACAACAGCTTAATGAGTTTAAAGGTAGGCGGGTATTTAAAATCATGACGCTCCTGCATCTGTTCGATAAACATGGCCTCGTAATCATGAGCAGCCACTTGCTGTAAGATATTGTGTAATGGGTTATAAGATTGAATCAATACGTTACCGCGTTCAGCACTGCGACCACTGCGCCCTGCGACTTGTAACAACAATTGGAAACTGCGCTCGTGGGCTCTGAAATCCGGAAAGTTTAATAAGTTGTCGGCATTAAGTACCCCTACCAAAGCCACGTTCCTAAAATCCAAACCTTTGGTGAGCATTTGCGTACCAACCAGAATCTGAATCTTTTGATCTTGAAATGCATTAATTATTTTATCGTAACCGTGCTTACCCCGGGTGGTATCTAAATCCATACGGCCGCTTTTGTAGTCGGGAAAATACTGCTGTAGTTCGGCTTCAATCTGCTCGGTACCCAAACCTTTGGTATCCAAATCATGACCGTGACAAGACAAACAACGGCTTTGCATGGCGATGTGATAAGAACAGTAGTGGCAACGTAATTGATTGCTGTATTTATGCACCGTGAGACTCACATCACAATGCGGACACTGTGGCGTGTGCCCGCAGGTTTTACATTCCAAAACCGGGGAATAACCGCGGCGGTTCTGAAACAGAATCACCTGCTTACCCGCTTTTAACACGGCCTGCATGTGTTCCATAAGCACATCGCTAAAATGACCGGTCATGCGTTTACGCTTGTATTTATCTTTCAAGTCCACCAACTCAATCACCGGAGGGAGTATGTTATTATAACGTTGGTCTAAAGTCACCAGACCGTATTTACCTTGCCTACAATTGTAATAGGTTTCTAAAGCCGGAGTGGCCGAACCTAACAACACCTTGGCATTTGAAAAACGTCCCAATACCAAAGCCACATCTCGGGCATGATATCGCGGTGCCGGATCAAATTGTTTGAAAGACTGCTCGTGTTCTTCATCCACAATAATAAGTCCCAAATCCTGAAACGGTAGTAATACTGAAGAACGTGCCCCGATAATCACACGGGCTTTTGGCGAGCCTTGCAGCACATGCTGCCACACCTCGGCGCGCTCGTTGAGATTGTACTTGGAGTGAAACACCAAAATCTGTTCGCCAAAATACAGCTGTAAGCGCTTTACAATTTGTGTGGTTAAAGCAATCTCGGGTAACAGATACAGGACTTGCCCGCTGTGTTCTTCTAAATAAGCTTCTATGAGTTTGATATAAACCTCGGTCTTACCGGAAGCGGTAACCCCATGTAATAAAACGGTTGCTTTGGTTTTAAATGCTGCATTAATAGCCGTTTTAGCAGAGGCTTGTGGCGCCGATAATTCAATGCTGTAATCTGCGGCAGCAGCCACAGCGGTTACCCGATCTTCGGCCTGTTCAAAAACCTCTAAAATGCGTTTATCAATTAAGCTTTTAACCACCCCGGCAGAGACCTGAGCTTTGGCAGTTAAAGCACCCACTTTCACCCCTTGCTTATAGTCCATACAAAACAACTGCATGATCACCGCATGTTGTTTTTTGGCCCGTTGTAATTGCTGTAATAAATCTTGTAAGGCGGCATCTTCGTAGTATTCTTCAGCCAATTTTACAAACCGCACCGTTTTAGGTGTATACTTTTCATAGACGGTTTCTACGCGCTCTACCACCCCTTGTTGTATTAAACGGTTCAGCACTTTTAAAGCACGCTGTTTGGGTACAATCCGACTCATATCCTGGACCCGCATTTCGGGTTCCAGTTGTAAACCCTGATATACCAAGAAAGCATCGTCATCTAAAGCCACTGTATCTACGTCAACATCAGGTTGTAAGCGCACCACCGTTTCACTCTCTAATAAAAAACTACTGGGTAGCGCCGCTTTCATGACTTCGCCCACTTTACACATATAATAAGCCGAAATCCATTGCCATAATTGCAATTGTAATGCGGTGACTAAAGGCACCTCATCCAAAATCTGATGAATGTCTTTGGCCTCGTACCCCTGAGGTGGGGTGTCATGAACCGCACTTACCAATCCGGTATAGATCTTACTTTTACCAAACGGTACGGCCACCCGCATACCGGGTTTTAAAAATGCCGCCTCGGTAGCAGACACCTGGTACGTAAAGGTGTGTTTTAATGGTAAAGGCAGTATGACGTCTATATAATGCAACAGCAGTTTAAGGTTTTAAAAGATTTAAAGCGTTAGGTGGTAGTCTGACGCTTTTTTAAAAGGGTTAACGACGCATTGAGCTCATAACCCAACAACAAGATATTGGCATTAAGCCATAAATAAAATAACAAAATCAGTAAAGCCCCTATAGAACCATACAACTCGTTGTAATTTGAAAAGTTATTAATGTAAACGCCAAATAAATAGGACGTAAGAATTATAAGAATGGTAGTTAAGAGTGCGCCAGCCGAGAAAAAGCGCAACGCCTTTCCTTCTGAAGTGCCATAATAATACAGTATAGCAGTGGCCACATATACAATAAGCACAAAAAAGAGGTATTTACCGGCTTTGGCCCAAATTAATTCCGATTCTGAGGAAGTAATTCCCCGCAGCTCCAATTGCTCGTGAATGTTTTGGATGACATAGATTTCAAAGTAACCCCAGAAGGCTACAGTGATCACTAATAAAAAAGCCAACAGTAAGGCCACCCCAAGAGCATAAAGGTATTGTTTAAAAAAATTCCGACTCAGCTGTTCGTGGTAAGAGGTCTCAAAACCCGTAAATACGGCATTTACCCCGTTAGCCATTAACAAAATAGATAATAAAAATACCGAAGACAGCACCCCCCCTTGGGTTTGTCCACTGTTCAGATTGCCAAATATATTGTCAAAGAAAAAGTCACTGGTCTGTGGCGGTAAGAAGCTTTCTAAAAACGCCATAAACTCTTGTTCAAAACCAACTATGGGTATAATAGGAATTAAAAACAGCACAAAAAGTAAAAACGGGAAAATGGCCATAAAAAAACTAAAAGCAATGGCCGAAGCTCTAGTAGAAATAGCCCCCTTAGCAATACCTAAGGTGTAGAGTTTTAATAAGTCTAATAAGGTCAATCCGCTAAATCCTGGCAGCTTGATACCCCCCAAAAAAGTCCATAGTGTTTTAACTAGGCGGTAACTGAATAACTTGGATGGCGGAGTTTCTGACATCTACACGGCTTTTAAACTTAAATCCAAATTAGACACCGAATGGGTTAAGGCCCCTGATGAAATGTAATTCACACCACAGTCTGCATACTGCCTGATCGTGGTCTCGTTAATATTCCCTGAAGACTCCGTAAGACAGCGGTCTCCGATAAGCGCTACAGCAGTTTTAGTATCTTCAAAACTAAAGTTATCCAATAGAATACGGTATACCCCATCACTCTCTAAAATTTCGCGTACTTCATCCAGATCACGGGCTTCTACAATAATTTTTAAATCTTTACCCAAACGCTTTAAGTAAGATTGCGTCTTTGCTATAGCAGCGGTAATCCCGCCACAAAAATCGATGTGATTATCCTTAAGCATGATCAAATCATACAAAGCAAAACGATGGTTCTCACCACCTCCTATTTTGACCGCCTGTTTCTCGAGCACCCGAAATCCAGGTGTGGTTTTTCTGGTATCCAATAACTTCGTATCTGTACCACTAAGCAACTTAACATACTGCGCGGTTTTAGTAGCTACAGCAGACATGCGCTGCATGGCATTTAAAACCAAGCGCTCGGCTTTTAAAATGGCCTGAGACGAACCACTAACCGTAAGTACAATGTCGCCAGGACTAACAGCAGTGCCGTCGGGAATATGTACATCGACTTCCAAACCTGAATCTACATAAGTAAATACCTGCAGGGCAAAGGCCACACCAGCAATGATACCTGCCTCTTTAACCAACAATTGCGCTTTACCAACGGCCGTTTCGGGAACACAGGCCAAAGCACTGTGATCACCATCTCCCACGTCTTCACGTATGGCATTGGCTATTAAAAGGGAAATCTCATGTTGCTGAGCTTCAGGAGTAATCATAGACAGGTGTTTATGATGTAAAAATAAGAATTGTACCAAAAAATGAAGCCAATAAACTGACTTTTATAATTGCTTTAAAATTTTAAATTTGTAGGCATGCAAATAAAACTCATCGCCGTAGGAAAAACAGATCACCATGCGTTACAAACACTCATTGATGACTACACCAAACGCTTAGCACATTATATTAAATTTGAATATACCATTATTCCCGATATCAAGAATGCCAAAAATCTGAGCGAAAGCCAACAAAAACAAAAAGAAGGCGAATTGATTATAGCAAAAACCAAATCCAGTGACTATCTGATTTTGTTAGACGAAAAAGGCAAGGCGTTCGACTCGGTGGCTTTTTCTAAATACCTCCAAAAACACCTCAACTCTGGTGTAAAACAAGTAACATTTGTTATTGGAGGGCCTTACGGGTTCTCGGATAAATTATACCAACGCGCCAATGCCAAAATTTCATTATCTAACATGACCTTCTCACACCAGATGGTCCGTTTGTTTTTTATTGAACAGTTGTACCGTGGATTTAGCATTTTAAAAAACGAACCGTACCACCACCAATAAGCACTTTACTATGAAATTGGTTTTTGCAACAAATAACCCCAATAAACTGAAAGAAATTCAGGCCGCTGTCCCAGAATCTATGACCATTTTAGGTCTTGATGCCATTGGTTGTCATGAGGACATCCCCGAGGAACAGGACACCATAGAAGGCAACTCGGCCCAAAAAGTAAATTACATTAAAACCCATTACGGTGTGGATGGTTTTGCTGATGATACCGGTTTATTAGTTGATGCATTAAATGGAGCTCCCGGAGTATACGCAGCACGCTACGCTGGTCCTGAAAAATCTAGTGAAGCCAACATGACCAAATTATTGGCGGCTCTAAAAGACCAACCCAACCGCAAGGCGCATTTTAAAACGGTTATCTCATTACGTATAGACGATAAACTACACCAATTTACCGGCATTTGTGAAGGTGAAATCACTAGAGAACGTCATGGCGACAAAGGATTTGGCTACGACCCTATTTTTCAACCCGATGGCTTTGAGCAAACTTTTGCTGAGTTATCTATGGCGGTGAAAAATGACATCAGCCACCGCGGCCGCGCTGTGAAAAAACTGATAAACTTCTTAAAATCAGTCGATATCTAAATAAAAGCCTATCTTTGCACGCTGAAACTCAGATTTAGAGTTTAACCCTCTCAGAATGAGGACGTGTTACTAGAAGTATTATGGTTAAGTATGTCGATTCGCTTCTTTATGTAACACTAACATAACATAATCGGATACTTAAAAGTAACAATGACAAAATTTAAAGCGTTAGGCCTTAACGAGACTTTACTTCAGGCCATAACCGACCTTGGCTTTGAAACACCCAGTGAGGTACAGGAAAAAGCCATTCCCGTTTTATTAGACGAAGAAACAGATTTAATTGCACTGGCACAAACCGGTACAGGTAAAACTGCAGCCTTTGGATTTCCCATGCTGCAAAAAATTGATGTGGAAAGCCGCACTACCCAAGGCTTAATATTATCACCAACCCGTGAATTGTGCTTGCAAATCACCAACGAGATGAATGCCTATGGCAAATATTACAAAGGTCTTAATGTAACCGCTATTTATGGTGGTGCCAGTATTTCAGACCAAGCAAATAAAGTTAAAAAAGGCGCCCAAATTATTGTAGCCACGCCAGGGCGAATGAAGGATATGATTTCCAGAAAAATGGTAAACATTTCCAAAATAGAATACTGTGTCTTAGATGAGGCTGATGAGATGCTAAACATGGGGTTCTATGAAGATATTAACGATATTTTATCGCATACGCCCAACGAGAAAAGTACCTGGTTATTTAGTGCAACCATGCCAAAAGAGGTGTCTACAATTGCTAAGAAATTCATGCACAGCCCGCATGAAATTACAGTGGGGACCAAAAACCAAGGGAGTCAAAACGTCTCTCACGAGTATTATATGGTTGGTGCCAGAGACCGCTATTTAGCACTAAAGCGTTTAGCCGACTTTAACCCAGATATCTTCTCGGTAATATTTTGTCGTACCAAACGCGATACCCAAAAAGTAGCCGAAAAATTGATTGAAGACGGCTATAATGCGGGAGCATTGCATGGCGATTTATCGCAGAACCAGCGTGATTTAGTAATGAAGTCGTTTAGAAATAAACAAATTCAAATGTTGGTTGCTACCGATGTGGCGGCTCGAGGGATTGATGTGGATAACATCACCCATGTGTTACACTACCAGTTACCAGACGAAATTGAAACCTATACCCACCGTAGTGGTAGAACCGGACGTGCTGGTAAAACAGGGATTTCTATGGTAATTGCTACTAAAAGTGAACTGCGTAAAATAAAAAGTATTGAGCGTATTATAAAAAAGGAGTTCAATAAAAAAGACATCCCCGATGGAAAGGCCATTTGTGAAGTGCAACTCATGTCTTTAGCCAACAAAGTAAACCATACCGAAATCAATCATGAGATTGATCCGTTTATTGATAGTATCAACAGTTTGTTTGAGGAGAGCTCTAAAGAGGAATTGATTAAAAAATTCTTCTCCGTAGAATTTAACCGTTTTTATAACTACTATAAGAAATCCCACGATATTAACGTGAGCGATAAAGGCAGTCATAAAGAAATTAGTGCCGACTCCACAAGATTCTTTATTAACCTGGGAAGTAAAGATGGCTTCACTTGGATGAGTATGAAAGATTTCTTGAAAGGTGAGCTTAAACTGGGTCGTGACGATGTGTTTAAAGTGGATACAAAAAACACCTTTTCCTTCTTTAATGTGGAAAACAACCTTGCCGAAAAAGTATTACAAACACTTAACGGCATTAAAGTAAACGACCGTGTTGTAAGTGTTGAAGTTACCGAAAACAGGGAGCGTGACCGTGGAAGATCACGTAATCGCAATCGCAATAAATCTGGGAAACGCTTTGGTAACGACGGTGGTAATTTTAGAGGTGCTAAGTCGGATTCAAGACGCGGGAGAAATTCCAAATCTGACCGCTCTGGAAAATCGTCTTCGCGTCCAAGACGTAGCAGACGCTAAAGGAAAATTTAGCTTTAATAAAGCTGGATTTAATACCATAAAATTTGGTTAATTATAAGGTAGATTTTTAAAATTAACTTAGATTAGTACTCTTAAAACTACTTGTTATACCTATGAAACGCCTTTTACTTTGTTGTATTCTGATTGTCAATACCTTAATTGCATATGGACAAGATACTACGATAGTAAAAGGCGTTATCTATAGCACCTCTACCAATGCACCTATGGAGGCGGTGAATATTGTCAATCTAAATCAGGTAACTGGAACAGCTACCGATGGTACAGGTAAATTTGAGATTGAAGCCACCGCTAACGACACCTTACACCTCTCCTATCTGGGTTATAAATCTATTAAAGTAAGAGTCACCAACGACTGGATCAAGTTTGGTGAAACCAAAATAGAAATGACTGAATTGGCCTTAGCTCTTGAAGAAGTGGTCGTGAACCAGCTCATTCTTACGGGTTATTTAGAGGTAGATGTCAAGCAAGTGCCCATTAAATCCAATTACCGCTATAGCATATCGGGTTTATCTAATAAAGGGTATGAAGCGGGTAAAAACACCTCTGGGATTTCAAAAGTTTTGGGGGCAGTATTTAATCCGCTAGACTTCATGCACGGCATCTTTGGTAAAAAACCTAATGAGCTAAAAAAGCTCAAGAAAATGAAGCAGGACGACAACATAAGAAAACAACTGGCCAGCAGATACGACAGAGAAATGCTGATGGTGCTTCTTAATATCAACCGCTTCGACCTTGAAAAGCTAATTAGTGAGTGTAATTATTCTGTAGACTTTATTGAGGCAGCTAATGACCTACAGGTACTTGATGCTATCAGCGAGTGCTATGAAGAATACAAAGTCCTTAACAAGAGTAACAGCAAACGACGCTAATAAATCATTAAAACTTGTAAACTATTTAGGCGTATAACGTGAAAGAATCTCGTCAAAGCTTTTGATGGTTTTTTTAGTCCAATCCCAGCGTTTTTCCAACAACTCTTTAGGAGTTAATTGCCAATTGATCTCAGACTTGCGTAAGGCATTAGTTGTATGCTGCAAGATAATGGCTGCAGAGACAGAGATATTTAAGCTTTCTGTAAAACCTACCATGGGAATTTTTAAAAACGCATCGGCTTGAGACAAGACCTCATCCGATAGTCCATCGGTTTCTCGTCCAAAGAAAAAACAGGATTTTTTACTGATATCAAAGTCACTAAGAGCACAATCATTGGCATGTGGGGTAGTGGCCACAATTTGATAACCCGATTGTTTTAATTGCGTTAAACAAGCCTTCACGGAATGATGCCTATGAATATCCACCCACTTTTGCGCACCCATAGCAATTTCGCGATCAATCTTTTTAGTATTCACCTCTTCAACAATATGCACATCCTGCACGCCAAATACATCACAACTGCGAATAACCGCACTGGTATTATGTAACTGGTAAACATCTTCTGTAGCCACCGTAAAATGACGCGTACGCTGAGCCAAAACCCTGTGAAATTTCTCCAGGCGTTGGGGACTCAAAAAGGATTCTACATATGCTAAAGCATCGGGTTCTAAAGCCATAAGCGTTATTTGTTGTAAAATTATATATTTAATACAGATTACAAACGGTTTATGAAACATATTGTTTTTTTTACGGGCGCTGGCATGAGTGCGGAAAGCGGCATTAAAACATTTAGAGACGCCAACGGACTTTGGGAAGGGCACGATATTTATGAAGTGGCTTCACCTCAGGGATTTGAGAATAACCCCGCTTTAGTTCTTGATTTTTACAATAAGCGCAGAGCACAACTCCTTACAGTTTTACCCAACAGTGCTCACAACGCTATAGCCCAGTTAGAGGATCGATTTGAAGTTAGCATTGTAACTCAAAACGTAGATGATTTACATGAGCGTGCCGGCAGTAGTAAAGTTTTGCACTTACATGGAGAATTATTGAAAGCTCAAAGCACAGGCAATCCCAATTTTGTAACCGACTGGAAAACCAATATTAATATTGGGGATCAGTGTCCAGAAGGCCACCAGATGCGGCCTTTTATTGTTTGGTTTGGAGAAGACGTCCCGTTGTTTAATGAGGCTATTGAACTTGTAGCTCAAGCCGATATTTTTGTAATTATAGGGACCTCATTACAAGTGTATCCCGCAGCCAGCTTAATGCATCATTGTAAACCCGGAACTGCCTTATATTATATAGATCCTAACCCTACAACAATCCCTCAAGAGTTCACACATGTTCAAGCCAATGCAACAGAGGGTACAGAACGTTTATTAGAAGCCTTGTAAAGGCTTATTTATTATGTTGATTTTTTGCAGCAATCCACTTGCTTAAATATTTAGTGCTTTGGTGCTGGTGATGGTGTAATAGACTCCCTATAAAATTTTGAGTACGATGGCCTTTTAAGTTGGAGCGCATGGTCTTGATTAGTTTTTTTATGATAGGACGAAAAGTAGCCACATTAAAACGGGAGTTTACGAGTTCATAACCGCTACGTTGCGCTACAGTCCAAGCGGCTTCGTTTTCATATAAATTTACAGCACCAGAGATGAAATCATGGCTAGATTCTGCAATACATCCGTTGGGAGGTAAATCACCAAACATCCCCTCGGCACCTAAGGTGGTCATTACACAAGGGAGTCCGTTTTGCATGGCTTTTAATAATTTTCCTTTTAAACCCGCTCCAAATCGAAGCGCCGCCAAACACAGCCTATAATGTTGCATGGTGGTATCTATATCTGGGGTGAAGCCTTTTATAATAAATCCATGTTTGGGGTTATGAAGTTGCTTTACTTTATCAGGCGTATATGCTCCATAAATGTGGAGCTCGCTCTTGGGATTTTGAGCCCTTATTCCTGGCCATAAGGTTTCTTTTAAATACAATACGGCGTCATAATTAGGCGCGTGTTTGAAATTTCCAACCGTCATAAAATGCTGACGCGAAGCAAAGGATGGTATAGCATTAAAAGCTATGGTTTTAGTATCAACAAAATCAACTAAGAAAGGGAGGTAACACAACAGGGCTTCAGGGACCTGAAATACAGTCTGCAGTAACTCCATTTCAAATTCTGAAATAATAAGACTAACATCACAACGGTAGATGCTGGCCAGTTCCCGTTTGGCCGTATCACTGTCTTTAAGTTGCGCTGTAAATGTAGGATCTGAAACATCAAATTGCTGACGGGCTTTGCGTAAACAATGCAAATCTTCAGTATCTAGAATGGTTAGAGCTTCTGGAACGCAAGCATGCACACGCCAACCAAACTGCTCCTCAGCTATGAACCGATCGTAGAGAACTATTTGCGGTTGTAATTCGGTGATTATGGTATCAAAACCAGCATCATTTAAGGAAATGGATTGGGTTTGAATACCCATATTGTTCAAATCATAACTATGCGCTGTAGTTGGTGCTGCAGATAAAAAAGTGATCTCGTAATCCAAAGATTGAAATAACTCTAGCAATTGCAACATCCGCAATCCTGCTGCAGTTGACTCAGGCTCGGGCCAATGCAATCCAATAACTACTAAATGATTCTTCATACGTACTTTGATGAAACTATAATCCTTTTAAAAATATTGAAAACATAAAAGTAAGAAAATGTTAACTTAAGGATTTTACGCTTTTTTTTTATTCTACTATATTTGCGCTTTAAAACTAATCATTAAAATGTCTCTATCAACATTAAATGCGATCTCTCCTATAGATGGAAGATACAGATCTAAAACCAGTGAACTAGCTCCTTATTTTTCTGAAGAAGCCCTAATTAATTACAGAGTTAGAGTTGAAATAGAATATTTTATTGCGCTGTGTGAAATTCATTTGCCGCAGCTTAAAGATTTTAACCACGAACATTTTAATGCGCTCAGAGACATTTACCTTAACTTTTCTTCTGAGGATGCAATAGCCATCAAAGAGATTGAAACTGTAACCAATCATGATGTAAAGGCTGTAGAATACTTTATTAAAGATAAATTTGACCTTTTAAACCTGTCTAAATTCAAAGAATTTATTCATTTTGGTTTAACCTCTCAAGATATAAATAACACGGCCATCCCATTAAGTATCAAGGAAGCGATATTGGACGTGTATTTACCAGAAACCGAAAGTTTGGTCACCAAACTTAAAGAGTTGGTCATAGAATGGGGGGGCGTTTCCATGTTAGCACGAACCCACGGACAACCTGCCAGTCCAACTCGTTTAGGTAAAGAAATAGAAGTCTTTATTGTGCGTTTGGAAGCACAAATTGAAGCCTTAAAAGCCATTCCAAACGCCTCTAAATTTGGTGGCGCCACAGGAAACTTTAATGCACATTTTGTGGCCTATCCAGAGGTTAATTGGAAAGCCTTTGGGCAACACTTTGTTGAGAAGCAATTGGGATTACACCACTCCTTCCCTACGACTCAAATTGAACACTATGACCATATGGCTGCATTGTTCGATTGTTTGAAGCGTATTAACACCATTATCATTGACTTAAACCGTGATTTCTGGACCTATGTGTCTATGGATTACTTTAAACAAAAAATTAAAAAAGGTGAAGTTGGAAGTAGTGCCATGCCACATAAAGTTAATCCTATTGATTTTGAAAACAGTGAAGGTAATTTAGGGATTGCTAATGCCGTATTTGAACACCTGTCGGCCAAATTACCCATTTCAAGATTACAAAGGGATTTAACAGACAGTACCGTTTTAAGAAATGTAGGGGTGCCTTTTGGACATACCCTTATTGGTATTAAATCTACACTTAAAGGATTAGGGAAACTATTGCTTAATAAAGATAAGTTTGATGAGGATTTAGAACGCAACTGGGCTGTCGTAGCAGAGGCCATACAAACCATATTAAGACGTGAAGCATATCCTAACCCATACGAGGCATTAAAAGGATTGACGCGAACCAATCAAGCTATTAATCAACATACCATTGCAGATTATATTGACACACTTGACGTAAGTGAGGCAATTAAAAATGAATTGAAACAAATTACACCGGAAAACTATACCGGTATTTAATAGATAAGAAATCTTAACAAAAAAAGTACGCTGGAAAAGCGTGCTTTTTTAATATACAGATATAATAGCTAATTTATTATTGAAAAAAAGCTTTTATAGGTTCCAGATCCAGGCTGGATAAATCAGTGTTTTTAATGACCGGTGCTAAACTCATAATATCTTCCAGCTTCATGTCATCGCCCAAAACACGAACAATAGCCATACCGGTAGACGGCATGTAACCAAAGAATACCATCTCATCTAGGGCATTATCATCATCGCCATTAATCATCAGCTTTACATCGGCTTCCTTAAAGCCACCTAACTTCATTAATTGTTCATATTTGGAGTCTTTAAATATGGTATTTAAGGTAGCAACTTCTGTGTTGAGTTGCTCTAAATTTGTAGAGTCTGATTTAAACATGAGAATGTTTAATTTCTCCACAGATTCATAGGCTTCCAACTGTCTTGTAGTTAAATCCCTGCCTTCCATACTAATGATGGTTTTTGGAATATCTAATGTGATGAAATCGTCTTGTTCCTGGTGATCAACAAAATAGAGATCTAAATCAGACGATTGACAGCCGAGGAATACACCTACGGCAGTAAGCATCATCAATCGTCTTAGTAGAGTTAATAAGTTCATATAGCTCATGGCGTTCATTATAGTGATTGACTAAGAGATTAGATACGTTTTTTACCAGCTTTTTCTAACTGCTTGCCACCAGGGACATTCATATTGCTGGTAAGCTTTGAAATTTGTGATAAATCAAAGTTATCTCCAGTGAGTGACAGTAAAACTGTTTCGAAATCGCGCTGCTCCCCATTGATAGTTAAATCTCCTGAAGTTATGTCTGATAAGCCCGTAATAAACATGAGTAACTCATCAACATGATTTTCATCAGATCCTTCTTTAATATAAAACTTCACCGATTGATCACCTTCTTTGATACGCATTAATTCTTGTAATTTAGAACCTGTAAGATACTGCTTTACTGAGGCATTCATATCTAAAGCTATTTTTTTATTATCTGTAGTAAACACCTTAAGACTTGTAATTTGTTTTACCATATCAAGGTAATCCTGAGCTTCTTCGTCATCAGTAGAAATATCCATACTGGCCAACAACTTAAACATACGTTGGTTAATTACGACCGACACGACATCGTCCATGTCTTCGTATTTATCAAAAATACTTTGTGCATTTATTACAGCACTACTGCAAATCATTGCGATTATTAATACAACCTTTTTCATCTTGTTTTTATTTATTAATTAATAATTTATTTGTGGTTTGAGAAAACATGGCAGAATGACTCATTAATTGTTTTCCTTTGTTAAAATGTGCGTTAATTAAAGTCACTTTAGAAGTTTGTGCAATGCCTTTGTTAAAATTTACAGACAACAACTCCAAAGCTTCAAGAGTTTCTTCATAGACCATACGATCTTCTGCAGACAGAGCGTCTAAGCTTGTTTTACCTGGATTAAATAAGGTAAACATAGACACCAAAAACACTACAGAAGCTGCTGCTACAGACCATTGTAATTTAAACGATTTTTTAGGGGCTTCAAAATTCACCTCACTGCGCTCCTTCTGACTTTCCTTAAAGAATGTAAAAAGGATCTGGTAGGGTTCCAACTCAGGGTGAATGACTTCTTGAGAAAAGTACGTTCTTAAAACGCCTTCTTCCTTAAGCGACGTTTCACCGGCTTCATACTTATCTAATAAGTGTTTGATCTTATTTAACTCCATAATTATGAGTTTGCATTAAACGTGTTCTTAAAACTTTACGTGCTCTTGAGAGCGCTACTCGAATTGCCGTCTCATTCATATCTAGAACTTTAGCAATTTCTTCAAATTCATACTGCTCGATATCTCGCAGCTGAATAACCATCCGTTGTTGCTCTGGCAATTCCTCCATTAGCTTAGACATCCAAGACACACTATCTTTTTGCTCCAAGTGTTTGTCTAATCCAGTCTGCTTCTCTTCATAATTACTATGAACAATACGCAGATTTTGAGATTGCTTTGAGCGTAAACGATCTAAACAATAATTCTTGGTTAGTGTCATGGAAAAAGCCTCTACATTTTTATAATCGGCCATTTTTGATTTTTGATTCCACAACTTAATCATGACTTCTTGAGTCGCATCCTGAGCCTCTTCATGGGAAACTAACAAGCGCTTTGACAAACGATAGAGTTTATCCTTGAAAGGGGTTACGATCTTAAGAAATTCTGATTGTGTCACAAGTATTGTTTTGCGTTTACATCATTCCGACGAATAACTTTTACTTTTGTTACAAAAGAAATTGATTATTTTTAGAAAAAAAATTTTATGCCTCACAGAACTACTAAGCCATGGATTAGATTATTGTTTATTACCATAATAACTATATCCTTTTTTGGATGTTTTGACGATTATGACGACGAAGTCATCTCTGATGTCGATATTAAAACTTTTGTATGGAAAGGCTTGAATGCCGTTTACCTATACAAAGATAATGTTAGTGATTTAAGCAACGATCGCTTTAATTCTAATTTAGAACTCAGACAATTTGTAGCCGATTACCAATCGCCTGAAGCCTTGTTTGAACATCTAATTTACACGCCAAAAGACCGTTTTAGTATTATTGTGGAGGACTACAATGTATTGGAGCAAATTTTTGCTGGTAATAATCAAACTAACGGTATGGAATTTGGATGGGCCATGAGCCCTGATACTAACTTTGAGGTTATAGGATTTGTGAAGTATATTTTACCGAACAGTAATGCAAGCACTACAAATCTTAAACGGGGTGATATTTTTTACGCCATAAACGGTACGCCTTTAACACTTAATAATTACAGAAGTCTAATAGGTGCGTCAAGTTACACCTTAAACTTAGCCACTTACGACGCTCAAAATGAAACGCTGACTCCCAACAATACTGATGTAAGTCTGTCAAAAACTAATTATTCTGAAAACCCCATTTACATAAACCAAGTCATTAATACAGCTAACAATAAGGTGGGGTACCTCATGTATAACGGTTTTATTGGTTCGGCTAATAATGATGTAGCCCTAAACAATGTATTTGGTGAATTTAAATCTGAAGGTGTCAATGAACTGGTACTAGATTTACGATATAACCCAGGTGGATCCGTGCGATCTGCTATTTGGCTAGCTTCAATGATTACTGGAGACTACACCGGTGAAACATTAATAAAAAGACAGTGGAATAGTGAAATTCAGCAAAGTTTTGAAGTAGAAAACCCTGAGGCTTTAATTGACACTTTTCAAGACGCAATTGTTTACCGAAACAGCAATGGAGAAACGCTAGTTAATGAAGCTATTAATCACCTCAACCTGAATCGGGTATATGTACTTACCTCACCTAATTCTGCATCGGCAAGTGAATTGGTAATAAATGGTCTCAAACCCTACATTGAAGTCATTCAAATTGGCACCAACACCGCAGGAAAATATCAAGCTTCCACTACAATTTATGATTCACCAGAATTAGTAAATAAACAAGGTGTAAACCCATTACACAATTATGCCCTACAACCTTTAATATTTAAAATCTCTAACGCTAATGACGTTACTGATTTTGACGATGGGTTATTGCCCTCCATTGCATATGAAGAACAACTTGGGGCCTTTGGAATACTCGGTGATGTTGAAGAACCATTATTAAAAAAGGCTTTGAACGCTATTGAGGGGATTAGTGATGACCGTTCACCAAGAACAAATAATAAATCTCTAAAATTAATTAAACTGAAAGACAGCTACAAAGAACTCATGTATCTGAGTTTAGACTAATAATGAATAAGTATTAAAATAAAAAAAGCACTCATACGAGTGCTTTTTTTTATTTCTTAGGGGTAGTATTTAAACTTTTACTGAGTTCCATAGAAATGGAGGACCGTTCAAACTTAATTTTTCCAGCCTGAGTCTCTATAACACAGGTATTGTCTTTTTCACCTAACTCTACAATTTTACCGTGCATGCCGGATTTAGTAATAACTTTATCGCCTTTTTTTAGTGCTTTTGCAAATTTTTTCTCTTGCTTAGAGCGCTTCATTTGAGGTGCTATAATTAAAAAATAAAACACCGCTAACATGGCTACAAAAGGTAGCATATTTGATAATTCTCCCATTATTTCGTTGTGTTTTCGTCTTTTTCAACAAATGCTTTAATTTTTACTTTCTCAGCACCATTTTCAGTGTTTGTAGTTAAAGTGACTGTTTTCTGAACACTATTTTGTCCACGACCATTAAATTTAACAGTAAAGCTTGAAGACTCTCCTGGAGCTAAAGGATCTTTGTTCCAATCACTAGGTACAGTACAACCACAAGTTGATTTGATATCACTAACCACTAACGGTGAATTTCCAGTATTGGTATAAGTAAACGTAGTTTCTACAGCTGTTCCGTTTGTGATGTTTCCAAAATCATGTTCTTCTTTATCAAATGTAATTTTTGGTAAATCTAAAGCAGCCATATCGCGCTCAGCTGCCATATTTACATTATCTTGATTAACCTTACTTGCGGCATCATCTTTACAAGCAAACGCAAGTAATGACACTAACAGTACTAAACTTAACTTTTTCATATTGGTATATTGATTAATAATTATGGGTCTAAAATAATAATAAAATCTTAAGCAAACATATTATTTACATAAGTCCACGACCTGTTTTGTTTAAATTATTGTTGGCTTTATATTCTTTGACAATTTTATCAAGAATACCATTAATAAAAATACTACTCTTTGGAGTTGAATATTCTTTAGCAATTTCAAGGTACTCGTTTATAGTTACTTTAACCGGGATGGAAGGAAACTTTTGAAATTCACAAACCGCCATTTGCAGTAAAACACCATCAAGCTCAGCAATCCGTTCTTTATCCCAATTGGTAGTTTTAGCAACTACCTCGTCTTGAAGCTTACTGGAATTGAGTAAGGTCTTTTTAAATAAATCCCCACCAAAAGCTTCATCCTCTTGATCTCTATATAATTTAGGAACAAATGCGTTAGGTTCTGTGGCTGTACTGAGCTTATTAAGCTTCTTTAAGATGAACGTATTTACCAAAGGCAAATCATCTACCCAAGTCAGACATTTATCCTCAAAATAATCATATAACTTTTCATTTGGTGCTATAACCTTAGTGAATAAGTCCACTAAAAATTGTTTATCCTCCTCAAAAGATTGGTTTGTGCTATTCATGTATTCCTTATAAAAATCACTTTCAATCATTGCCTTGTGAATAAGATCCACATAGTCAAAATCCAAATACCAAGGATTGAGTTTACGGTCTTCTAAAGTTACATTTAGCTTGGGGTTATTTACAATTTTTAAAAGCGCTTGGTTATTTACAAATTTAGCATTGGGATTAATATCAGCTTGTGTGGGCAGTAACTTGGTCTTACTCTTAGCTATGAGTTCTTGTGACTTTTTGTAGACTTCTTGAATCAAAGAGAGGTTGTATAAATACAATTCAAAAAGATTATCGAGACTTTTTCGTAAAAATTTTTCTTCTTTTACAACATTTGCATCTTCAGCGCCTTTGAGACTGTATAAGGATTGCATAACTTTAATACGAATGTGCCTTCTATTTAACATGATAAAGAACTTTTTTTAAAGCTACAAAATTAATCTATTTTCAAGAAAACGAAAGATAAAAATGAATTTAAATGATAGTGATGTTTGTTTCACATTATTATCTTAGCATCTTGATAAAAACGTTTATAAAGCTCAATATACCTTAACTTTAAATGAAAGCCCTTAAACACCTAAATACATATTTTTACAAATACCGTCTAAGACTGATTGTTGGTGTTTTGATAACCATTGGTGCTAAAATTTTTGCCTTATTTACACCAAAACTCATAGGAGAAGCTATTACAATTATCTCAAACCGCTTGGATAATTCGATTACAGATCCTGTTTTTAGAGACCAGCTTACCTGGAGTATCTTAATGCTTGTTGGGGCAGCTTGTTTATCGGGCTTACTGACCTTTTTAATGCGTCAAACCATCATCAATGTTTCACGCCTCATAGAATACGATTTGAAGAATGATATCTACAGTCATTATCAAAAATTAAGTTTACGTTTCTATAAATCCAATCGCACCGGTGATTTACTTAATAGAATTACTGAAGACGTTTCTCAAGTTAGAAGTTATGCAGGACCAGCGTTAATGTATACCATTAACACTGTGACTTTATTTATAGTCGCTTTAATTTACATGTGGAATGCCGCTCCAAAGCTTACATTATATACAATAATACCATTACCTATACTTTCCATTATTATTTATAATATAAGTAAAACAATTAATCTTAAAAGTAAGATTGTTCAGGAATACTTATCGAAACTCTCCACCTTTTCACAAGAGACATTTTCAGGGATTTCTGTAATTAAATCCTATGTAGTAGAAGGTAAAAAGCATAGTGCTTTTCAAAAGCTCTCTGATGACAGTCGGGAGAAACAAATTAATTTATCTAAAGTACAAGCCTTGTTTTTTCCTTCCATGATTTTACTCATTGGATGCAGCAATATCATTGTGACTTATGTAGGAGGAGTACAATACATCAACGGAGAAATCGAAGATATAGGAACCATCGCTGCTTTTTTAATCTATGTTAATATGTTAACCTGGCCCGTAGCAACTGTAGGATGGGTAACCTCTATTGTGCAACAAGCCGAAGCTTCTCAAAATCGTATTAATGAATTTTTGAATAGGATACCTGAAATAAGTAACCCGTCAGAGACTCCATTTAAATTAACGGGAAAAATTGAGTTTAGAAACGTCTCATTTACCTACCCGGAAACAGGTATTAAGGCTCTAGATAATGTTAGTTTCACCCTAAATCCGGGAGAGACTTTGGCGGTTCTAGGTAAAACAGGTTCCGGAAAATCTACGCTTCTTGAGCTTATTTGTAGACTCTATGATACCGATAGTGGTGAAATCCTTATAGATGATCAACCTATTACTACGATTAATCTTAATGCACTGAGATCTCAAATGGGATTTGTGCCTCAGGATCCATTTTTATTCTCCGAAAGCATTAAAAACAATATACTATTCGGAAAACACGATGGTACTTTAGAGGATGTAATACAAGCCAGTAAAATGGCAGATGTCCATAAGAATATAGAAAAATTCAAAGCAGCTTACGATACGGTGTTGGGTGAGCGTGGGATTACTTTATCTGGTGGACAAAAACAACGTGTGTCTATTGCGAGAGCAGTTATTGGCAACCCAAAAATGTTATTACTTGATGATTGTTTATCTGCAGTAGATACCGAAACAGAAGAAATTATTCTTGGGAATTTGGAAAATTTATCAGAGGATAAAACTACCATAATAGTAGGTCACAGAGTATCATTTGCAAAAAATGCGGACATTATTTTAGTTTTAGATCATGGAAAAACAGCTGAAATAGGAACCCATAAATCACTCTACAAGCAAGACGGTTACTACACTGAGTTGTATAATTCGCAAATAACTCAAAAAGAAATATCTTAATTTGTTGGTTTCTCAATTTTTTTTTTTGATTTTTGACTAAATTAATTTTAAAAATCACAGAATCTATGGATGATAAAGGATTACTAGAGAGAGAAGAAATTTTTTCTAAAGTTTTAAGAGCTGGAAGACGAACTTATTTTTTTGATGTAAGAGCTACTAAAGCTGGTGATTATTACTTAACTATTACTGAAAGTAAAAAGTTTACAAACGATGACGGTTCATTTCACTATAAAAAACATAAAATCTATTTATACAAAGAAGACTTCTCTGAGTTTAGTGAAATTCTGAATGAAATGACCTCATACATTATAGATGAAAAGGGTGATGAAGTAATAAGTGAAAGACACCAAAAAGATTATAAAAAAGAAGACTATAATACCAATAGTAATGAAGATTCTTCTTCTGATAGTTTTACTGACGTAAGCTTTGACGATATTTAATGCAATAATATTTAATTTAAAAGCCACCTTATTGGTGGCTTTTTTATTTTACAGGCATGCCATTCACGGCAGACGATTCTGGTTGCAGTAGAACAACACCTTTTTCGGTCTCGAAACCCAATATCAAACATTCACTTATAGTATTAGCGACTTGTTTAGGATTGAAATTCACCACTGCAATAATTTGCTTACCCAATAATGAATTTTTATTGTAGAGAGCTGTAATTTGAGCTGTTGATTTTTTTTGACCCAACATCCCAAAATCTATTACTATCTTGTAGGCAGGTTTTCGAGCTTCAGGAAAGTCATTGACTTTGACAATAGTCCCTACTCGTAGATCTAATTTTGAAAATGTTTCAAAAGTAATTAATGATTTCATAAAAAAAATATGGCTAGAACTCCATCTAATATGATTCCTTTGGGGACAAAAGCACCCCATTTTGAACTGATTGACACTAAAGATAATATTTTAAAAAGTCTGAACAGCCTTAAAGGTGAAAAAGCAACTGTAATTATGTTTATCTGTAATCATTGCCCTTTTGTGATTCATGTCAATCCTGAAATTACAAAATTAGCTAAAGACTATGTCAACCAAGGGGTTAATTGTATTGCTATTTCCAGTAACGATACAGACAACTATCCTCAAGACCGGCCTGAACTAATGCAACAGGTTGCAGCTCAAGAAGACTACATATTTCCATACCTCTATGATAGCGACCAAAAGGTTGCTAAAAGCTATGATGCGGCATGCACACCTGATTTTTACCTTTTTAATAGTGATTTAGAATTGGTATATCGGGGTCAATTAGACAGTTCTCGTCCAGAAAATAATAAACCGCTAAATGGAAAAAATCTCAGAAATGCTATAGATGCCACATTAAAAGACCAAAAAGTTTCTGAAATTCAATACCCTAGTATTGGCTGTAATATTAAATGGAAAAATTAGCTTCTTTTTTGTAACATCTCCTTCAACTATACTACTAACTGATAAGAACTAAAATTGAATTGGATAAACATTTAGAGGAACAATTTGTTGAGCAGCTGGAAACTAATCAAAACTTGATTCATAAAGTTTGTCGGTTATACACCCATGATGTGGATGCGCATAACGACTTATTTCAAGAGATTACCATCCAACTATGGAAATCGTATAAAAACTTCAGAGGCGATTCAAAATTCAGTACCTGGATGTACAGAGTGGCTTTAAATACCGCTATTACATTATATAGAAAATCTAAACGCTCTATTCAAACTCAGGAATTTGATACCGTTCAATTCAAAATTCAAGCAAGTGAATATGATGACACTGAAGAGCAACAACTCAAAGAGATGTATATAGCTATTAGAGCTCTAAATGATATTGAAAAGGCACTTGTGTTTTTGTATTTAGAAGATAAATCATATAAAGAAATTAGTGATACCATGGGTATTACCGAGGTGAATGCTAGAGTAAAAATGAATCGAGTAAAAACAAAATTAAGAACCATTTTAAACCCATAGCTCATGGATAAACTGGATTTATTAAAAAAAGACTGGAACAAAGGACATCAAAATTTTTCTAAAGATGACCTTTATAAAATGATACATAAAAAATCTTCATCTATTGTAAAATTTCTATTTTACATCAGTGTTGGGGAACTCATTTTATGGCTTGGAATAAACTCACTTCAGTGGTTTTACAGTGAGGAATACAAAAATAAAATAGAAACTACATTTGGTGATGATTCATTAATGTTTGTTGCCACAATAGTTAGTTATGCCATCATTATTTTATTCATTTTATTGTTATACCGCTCATACCAAAAGATTAGTGTAACAAGTAATATAAAAACACTGATGGAGAACATTCTTAACACCAGAAAAATTATAAAATATTACGTCTCCTATAATTTAATAATGCTATTTGTTGGTCTTATTTACGGATTCTATGTTGCGATTCATAATGACCCTGTGTTATCTGAGATGTTTACCCATTATAATGACCAACAAACCTTGAAGTTTTTATTTGTTCTTGGATTAGTTATAGCTATATCCTTAGTTTGTGTTTGGTTATTTTATAAGCTTATCTATGGTTTATTAATCAAAAAACTAAATAAGAATTATAAGGAATTGAAGGCTATAGAATAAGGACTAATTACCATTGCCTTTGGCTATTCAAAGCTTCTTGCTCTTGTAAATCTTCCTTTGAAATAACTTTAAGAAAAGACTCATGCTGTTCTATAGCAAATTCTATTTTACTTACAATATGATCTAAGGAATCATTATCATAATCAATCTCAAGAGGAGCCTTAATTTCCATAGATTGAAGTATATTTTTCTTCTTAATACGCAGACCTTTTTTATCAAATGATCGCCTAAAACCGTCTATAACTATTGGTACAACTAGTGGTTTGTAATGTTTAATTATGTGGGCAGTACCTTTTCTAATTGGCTTAAATGGAGTAGTTGTACCTTGTGGAAAAGTGATTACCCAACCGTCATCAAGTGCCTTTTTAATATTTGAAATATCACTCATTTTGACTTGACGATTAACATCTTTTCCTTTTGAACGCCATGTGCGCTCTATACTTACAGATCCTACATAGGCTAGAATTTTTGGCAATAAACCATCTTGCATGGTCTCCTTAGCTGCGATGTAATACATGTTTAGTTTAGGTTTCCATATGTAACCTACATTTTTTATGGTATTTTCTCTGCCACTTAAACTGGCATTAAACACATGGAACATAGCCACAACATCTGCGAAGTAGGTTTGATGATTAGAGATAAATAATACATGCTTATCTGGTAAATTTCTTAATACATCAGAACCTTCGATTTGTAACTCATTGAATCCTCTAAATCTACTGTGTGATAACACCCCGAGTATTCTAATTAACCAAACTTTTATAAATAATATATGTCCAAAAGGATTTCGCTTAAATAGCTTCATATTCTAATTCTAAACGGTTTGCAAAGTTAATAAAACTTAGCACTATAGGTTATTTTTACACAAGTCTTTTAATTCACTAAGTATCATTGCAGTAGCACCCCAAACATGATAATCACCCAATTTAAAAGCTGGCACTGTTAAAATTTTATTTGTAGCTGTTAGCTGTTCCGACTTAATTTCAGTTTTATCATCTAGTAAAAAATCTAATGGTATTTCTATCATTTTTTCAACCTCAGATTCTTGAATTTTAAAATTCAAATGGTCTTTACAAAATCCAAAAAAAGGATAAACCATGTAATTACTTGGCGGAATATAAACTTTAGTTAATGTAGTAATCATATCAATTTTAGATATACTTACTCCTACTTCTTCCTCGGTTTCTCTTAAAGCCGTATACTCTAGTGAACCATCTGAATCTTCATACTTCCCCCCCGGAAAACCTACTTGGTTGGAATGTACGCCTTTGTAGGTCTTTCGAAGAATTAAAGCTATATTAACACGACCTGTATCACATGGATAAAACAAAGCTAATACAGCTGCTTTTTTATGAGAACTATATTTTTCTTTAGCCATTTTTATAAGCGCCGTACGATTAGGGGGCATCATTTTTAAATGAGATAACGTACCATCGAATTTTGTTTTTTTTAATTTTGGAACTAATTCTAAAAATTCTTGAAATTTCATCTATGAATATTAAAATTACTGGGCTAATTTGTTTGTTTATGTTTCAATGCCAAAAAGGAAACAATGATTCAAAAACAATTACTAAAGATACAATCAATTCGGAAAACAATGAGATTAAGGTTAATAAAACCGTTGTAGTTGCCAATGATAGTATAAAGAAAAATACAGAAAACAATGTGTTTTTAACCAATGAAAATGCCATGTTTTTTTTAGCTGATTATGCTCAAAAATATAATGATAACAAAGTAAGAATAGAAACCCGATTTGGTAATATTGATATACTTTTGTTTAACGAGACCAAATACCACAGGGCTAATTTTATTTACTTAACGCAATTAAATTATTTTGATAATACACAATTCTTTAGAGTGGTTCCAAATTTTATAATTCAAGGTGGTAATAGTGATGATATTAAAATCACAAAAAAAAGAAGTAAAATAGGTCGTTATTTATTACCTAACGATACCAAAAGAGGGTTTAAACATCACCGAGGTGTAGTTTCTATGCCTAGCAGTGATGTTGAAAATCCACACAAAATGGCTTCTCCGTATCAGTTTTTTATTGTGCAGAAAAAAAATGGCGCCCACCATTTAGACGGAGACTATACCATTTTTGGTAAAGTGATAAAAGGAATGGACGTTGTAGATAAAATTGCTGAACAAGAAACAGATAGTGGAGAGTGGCCGCTTGTAAACATTTATATGAACAAAGTGTATATAATTCCTTAACAATTGGTATTTTTATAAACTATAAACACTTCATATAACAATAGAGAAAACCTATATTAATGACTATTACCCAACTTCACTACGTTTTAGCAATAGCAGAATATAAAAACTTTACTAAAGCTGCTGACTATTGTCATGTTACCCAACCCACTTTGAGTACTCAAGTTCAAAAACTAGAAGATGAATTGGGTGTTAAAATATTTGATCGAACTCAAAAACCACTCCAGCTTACCGAAGTAGGAAAAAAAATTGTTACACAGGCAAAAAAAATTGTTATTGAATCTGAGCGTATTCAAGATATAGTTGAACAACAAAAGGGATTTATTGGAGGTGATTTTAAGTTGGCTATTATTCCAACCGTGATGCCAACGCTACTGCCCATGTTTTTGAAAAACTTTTCTTCAAAATACCCGAAAGTTAAGCTCCAAATTCAAGAATTAACAACAGACGATGTAATTACTGCTTTAGAAAAAGGAGAAATAGATGCTGCCATTGCAGCAACCCCTCTAGATAACGAACTTCTGAAAGAGCGTGTTATTTATTTTGAACCTTTTGTCGCTTATATACCAAATGCGCATCATTTGCATGGTAATAATAAAATAACCATGGAAGACCTTGATTTAAACGACATTCTTCTACTTGAAGACGGACATTGTTTTAGAGATAGCGTCATTAATTTATGTCATAACCGTTCTCAAAAGGACTTAAAATTTAAAGTGCAAAGCGGAAGTTTTGAAACCTTAATTAAATTAGCTAATGAGGGATTAGGCATGACGCTCCTACCCTATTTAAACACCTTAGATTTGAATGAGCAATACAAGACTAATGTTTTTGAATTTGAAGCTCCAAAACCTTCAAGAGAAATTAGTCTCATATACAGTAGCAATCAGCTGAAACTTCATATTATTGAAGCACTATACCAATCAATTTCAGGAATTATTAGAGGAGCAATAACATTTGAAGACGTTAAAATAATAAGTCCACTTAAAAATGCTGCACTTTAATTAACGTCGTTTTAAAGTCCACTCGAATTCAAATTCAGAAACACAAACTTGATCTTTATTAATTCCTTTTGAAACTAATGTAAGTGTTTGCCCCTCACCTGTGTTGATAGCAGTTTGTATAATATGATCTATTTCATTACCCTGATCGCAACTAAAATGCAATTTCCCTTTTCCTTTTTTATAAAATGAGGCTTTATTATGAAGTACTAACATAGAGATGTTATGACCAGAGTTTTTAATCTTATTCATTATTAATAATCCGGTACTTAGCTCTGCTGCCATACCTTGAATAGCCCAAAACATTGACTTAAAAGGATTTTGATTAATCCAAGATAAACTTACAGTGGTTTGACAAGATTTATCATTGATTGTTTTAACTCTAACACCAGTAAAAAATGCAGATGGAAGCTTTAGTAGTAGGTACAAATGAAGTTTGAAATATGACATGTAAGTAGATTTTTTCTAATGTATAAAATTATCCCAAAACAAAAAATTATATTTTTTTTAGTACTATGTATTGCATAATACTATTTAATATTTATATATTTGCATAAGATACTAGTATATCAAACATCAATCAATCAATCAATCAATCAATCAATCAATCAATCAAAAAATGAACAGTTTAATTAAAATTCGCGCCTATGAAAATTGAAAATACTAAGGCACAAATGCGTAAAGGCGTTTTGGAGTTTTGTATTTTATCAATACTCAAAAACAAAGATGCCTACGTCGCTGACATTCTTTCTACGTTAAAGGACGCCAAGATGCTTGTTGTAGAAGGAACTGTGTACCCGTTATTAACCCGTCTTAAAAATGCAGAATTACTGACCTACAGATGGGAAGAATCTACATCCGGTCCACCTCGTAAATACTATAAATTAACAAATGAAGGGAAGATTTTCCTTAAGGAATTAGACAGTACATGGGGTGAATTACAAAAAGCCGTTAACCTAGTTACAACCAAAAAACAATCAAAAAAATGAATAAAACAGTTAATATAAATTTAGCAGGGATTTTTTTCCATGTAGATGAAGATGCTTATAAGGTATTGAGGAACTACTTGGATACTATAAAAATATCTTTTAAGAATACCGAAGGAAGTTTAGAAATCATTGCAGACATCGAAGCCAGGATAGCAGAGCTTTTCTCAGAATTATTACAATCAAAAGCAGAGGTTATTTCTTTGAAAGAAGTTGAAGAGGTTATTGCAATCATGGGGCAACCTGAGGATTATTTAGATGAGGAAGCCTTGAATGAAGAACAACCTAGTTTTGATTCACAAAGCAATACCAACATTAACAAAAAACTTTATAGAGACATAAGTGATCGTTACATTTCTGGGGTTTGTTCTGGTATTGGACATTATATAGGTTTGGACTCGCTATGGGTACGACTAATTTTCATCTTACTATTATTTGTTTCAGCAGGAACTATAGTACCGATATACATTATTTTATGGGTTTTAGTTCCCGAAGCTATAACCACTGCTGACAAACTTAGAATGACAGGACAGCCTATCAATGTGTCAAATATTGAAAAAAAGATAAAAGACGGTTTTAGCTCTGTATCAGACGGTGTAAAGCAAGTAGATTTTAAAAAACATGGTAATCAAATTAAATCATCTTCAAAAACAGTGGTTGATGGTTTGATTAAAGTATTATCTGTTGGTCTAACATTATTTGGAAAATTCATAGGATTAATTTTAATAATAGTCAGTATTTCTATGTTTATTGGATTAATAAGCTTCGTGTTGTCAATCAATATCATAGATTTTGTTAATCTACCCTTATCAAACGAAATTCAATTGACAACAAATATTCCTGCGTGGTTATTATCAATTCTTGTGGCTGTATCTTTTGGAATTCCAATTTTCTTATTATTTTATTTAGGATTAAAAGTCATAATGTCTAATCTTAAGTCTATAGGCAGAGTAGCTAAGTTAACCTTACTAGGTTTATGGATATGTTCTTTAATAGGATGGATGATATATGGTGTTAAGCAATTTTCTGAGTTTTCGCACGATTCTAAAATTGATCAATATGAAACACTTTATACCACAAGTGATACGCTTTACGTTAAAATGATACCGCATTATTTTATTGACAAAGAATTACACAGAGATAATGATATTGATTTAGAATACGATGAAGAAGGAAACCGTATTATTTATTCTCAGAACATAAGATTGGTTGTAAAATCAACTAAGGAATCATCACCCTACATGGTTATTGAAAAAAACGCATCGGGTAAAACGTATCAAATGGCTAAAAGCAGAGCTTCAAATATTAATTATGATTGGGAATTAACGCCTAATGATGAATTATTACTTAATGGTTACTTTACATCTACTCCTGACCAACTTAACCGTGATCAACATATAGAAATCACTTTATTTATGCCAGAGGGCATGATTATTTATGCTTATGACAATACCTATTCTTATCATAGAAACACTTCAGGATACGGAGATATTCTAGATAACGGTAAAGAAGAAAAATACCTTAAAGTATTAAATAACGAATTACAATGTTTGGATTGTGAAGTTGATGACAGTATTGAATTTGAGACAAGTTTAAATTCCAAATTTAAAATTAATAAAAATGGTATCAATGCGGAAAGCGATCAAGTAAATGTGGAAATTTCCAGCAATGGAATCAGTATCAAACAAAAAAACAACTAACCTACTTATGATAACTCTAATTAAAATGATTGTAGCCATTTTTTGCTAACAAAAAACCAGCTTTAAAGCTGGTTTTTTTATGCTGTAACTTCAGATTCTTTAGCGGCGAGATAACGTTCAGCATCCAAAGCAGCCATACATCCTGTCCCTGCAGCTGTGATAGCTTGTCGGTAAACATGATCTGCTGCATCACCAGATACAAAAACCCCTTCTACATTGGTTTTAGCCGTTCCAGCTTGATTAATTATATATCCCGTTTCATCTAAATCCAGGTAGTCTTTAAAAATATCTGTATTAGGTTTATGACCTATGGCCACAAAAAAACCTGTAGCTGGAATTACAGACTCTTCACCTGTTACATGATTTACAACTCTAGCACCTGTAACACCTTGGTCGTCTCCTAAGACCTCTAAAGTATTTGTATTATATAAAATTTCAATATTTTCTGTGTTCTTAACACGATCTGCCATGATTTTTGACGCTCTAAACTCGTCCCTACGAACTAACATTGTTACTTTAGAACACAGTTTTGATAGATAGTGCGCTTCCTCACATGCAGAATCTCCCGCTCCTACTATAATGGTTTCCTGACCTCTGTAAAAAAAGCCATCGCATATAGCACAAGCACTAACACCACCACCAATTTTAAGATAATGTTGTTCTGACTCAAGTCCTAAATACTTTGCAGATGCTCCAGTAGAAATGATAACCGTATCACAATGAATCTCCTTTTCACCATTTACCCAAACTTTGTGAACGTCACCTGAAAAATCAACTTTTGTAATCCATCCATCTCTCACATCAGCACCAAACCGTTTCGCTTGGTCTTGGAGTTGAATCATCATCTCTGGACCTGTCACACCATCAGGATATCCTGGGAAATTCTCAACTTCATTTGTTGTGGTTAATTGACCTCCAGGCTGAGTGCCTTGATATAATACAGGAAATAAATTTGCTCTTGATGCATATATAGCAGCAGTATAACCCGCTGGTCCCGAACCAATAATCAAACATTTAACTTTTTCAGTCATATCATTTTAAATTAATAGCAACAAATGTATGAGAATTACATTATTTCCTTACTTGTAAATTAATTTTTTATTAAAAAGGTTTCCACAATTTACAAAACCTTTATTTTTCTAAATTTTCCCTATATTCTCTTGGCGTAACATCATACTGCTTCTTAAAGCATTTTGTGAAATACGATCTATTAGAAAATCCTACCTGATACAATATTTCTGATATATTCATCTCTGAAGTTTTCAAGTATTCTGCAGCTTTTTTTAGACGGTAAGAACGGATAAACTCATTAGCAGATAATGTTGTAATAGATTTTAATTTTCTATATAACTGCATTCTGCTGAATCCTAATTCTGATCCTAAATCATTAACACCAAATTCGGTATTCATGAGATTAGCTTCAATAACAGATTCTGCTCTATCTAAAAATTTCTTATCAAAATCATTAATGAGATCTTTTCGATATTGCTCATCTTCTGAGGCCATACTAAATTTGGATCTTAGCAGTTTTCTTGAACTTAAAAGATTAGAAATCCTTGCAAATACCAATTCGGCATTAAAAGGTTTGGGAATATAGGCATCAGCACCTACTTTAATTCCTGCAATCCTATTTTCTACGGAGGCTTTAGCTGTTAAAAGAATAATTGGAATATGTGAAGTAATTTCATTTGTTTTTATTTCTGCACACATTTCCATACCATTCATCTCTGGCATCATGATATCACTTACAATAAGATCTGGCATCAATTCTAAGGTTTTATCAAGACCCTCCTTTCCGTTAGAGGCTTCAATAACATCATACTGTTCTTTAAGCAAGCTGACAATAAATTCCCTCATATCACTATTATCTTCTACAACCAGAAGCGTTGGTCTTACTTCTTCTAATTCATCTTCATGCTCAATGTCATCTGCATCAAAATCAGCATCTTCAAATCGATCAATAATTTTATCATCCTCATCGTCTACATAGTTATAGTTTTCTGATGCTTCAGTTAATTCAACATCTAAAACCGATTGATTTTCAGCAAAAAAGTCTGTAGCTTCAATTTCAATATTAGAATAATCAAAAGCTACTGGTAATCTTACTACAAAATTAGAGCCACAATTCTCCTCACTTTCAACATAGATATCCCCTTTGTGAAGATTAACCAAAGCTTTTGTTAGGGCTAAGCCCACACCAGATCCTGTGGCATTATTACTCTTTTCTGAATCGGCTTGATAAAATCTCTTAAATATTAAAGGAATCTTACTACTTGGTATTCCTGATCCTGAATCTGAGACTTCTATTTGAATAAAATCATCAATTTTATGATTATCTGTAGTCTTGTAAGAAAATTTATTATTAACCCTTTTTAAACTTAACGAAATATTTCCTCCTTCTGGTGTAAATTTTAAAGCGTTAGATATAAGATTATTAAAAATTTTATCCAGTTTATCAACATCAAAATAGTCTTCGAAAACATCTAATTCTGAAGTAAATTGCAGTGTAATATTTTGTTTAGCACATAATTCATCAAAAGAGGCCACAAGCTCTTTAAGGTAAGACACAATCTCTAGTTGCTCTAAATTAAGATGCATTTCATTGTTTTCAATTTTCCTAAATTCAAGAACTTGTTGGATTAACTTAAACAATTGATTAGCATTACGTTGCATCATTAACAAACTTTCTTTAACACTTTCGCTGGTTTGCTCTGAGTTAATTAAACGCTCAAGAGGTCCTAAAATTAAGGTCAAAGGTGTTTTAAATTCATGAGAGACATTAGTAAAGAATTGTAACTTAATTTTGTTAACCTCTTTAATTTTCTCTTGTTCAAATTTTTGAAGTCTTAACTCAGTTTGAAAACGTTCTTTAATCAAGATGAAATTCCTAAACACCCACATTAAACCTATTATAAACAAACAATAAATAATATACATCCACCAAGTTTTCCATATTGGAGGATGAACTTTTACTGCTAACTCAACAGGTTCCGCATTCCATATATTATCTTGATTAGCAGATTCTAATTTAAAAATATAATCTCCTGCCTCGAGATTAGAATAAGACACATAGCGCCTTTGAGAGTTTGCTAATACCCAATCTTGATCCCAGTTCTCTAGTTTATATCTGAATTTATTTTGTTCAGGATTAGAGAAATGTAACGATGCAAATTCAAAAGAAAAGGCATTATGGTTGTGTTTAAGTTCAATCTGATCTGTAAATTCTATAGACTTATTAAGTAGAACATTGCCCAGAATAGTATCATTTACTTTGACAGATTTATTGAATACTTTAAAATCTGTGATAACCGTTTTAGGCTTAGCTGAATGCTCTTTTATATCTCCAGGATTGAATACATTAAAACCATTAATTCCCCCGAAATATAGTAGTCCACTTAACCCTTTATGATATGCAAATTTTCTAAAATTTCGACTTTGAATACCGTCAGTTTCGTTATAGCTTTTGAAACTATTTGTTATTAAACTATATTTTGCTAATCCATCATTGGTACTAATCCATAAGTTTTTATCTAAATCTTCGATGATCCCATAAACTACATTATCTGCTAGACCTTTCTTCTGATTAAAATGTATGAATTTAGTAGGGCCAGCATTTAATGAATCTCTTATAATTTTATTTAATCCGCCACCAAAGGTTCCCACCCAAAGATTATTTTCAGAATCTTCATGAATTGCAAAAACGTTATTGTTACTTAAAGAATTTGTATCATTCTTATCATGAAATATTTGAGAAATCTGAGAAGGTAAGTTATTTTCATCACGAGTTATTCTATTGAGACCTTTTTTAGTTCCAACCCATAGAGTCTCATTACTATCTTCATAAATAGATGCTATTTTATTAAATGTTAGACTATTGGAATCTTCAGAATTATTTTTAAAATAGTCTATTGGACCTAAGCTCGCATACTTTTTAGTTGGTGTAAATCTCATTAATCCAATAGGATCGAAAAAAGAACCCATCCACAAATCACCTTTACCATCTTTATAGATCTGTGATATTTTATTAGTCAAAAGGTTACCGTTTGTATTGTTCTTATTAAAATTAGTGACCCTTGACACATTCATATTATCATCAAGTTTAATCTTGAATAAGCCCTTTTGATTAGTTCCAACCCATAAAAACCCATGATTGTCTTTTATAATAGAGAAAACCGTTAATCGCTGTCCTTCAGGCACTAACCTAATTTTTGAAAAGATAGGTTTTCCTTTACCAAAGGTTAACTTAATTAACCCTTGTTTAAAAGTACCTATCCATAAATCTTGATTATCATCCTCAAAAAAAGCATTAATAACATTGTCCTTGAGTGAGTTCTTGGAAGTTGTTGCATTATAGTGCACAAAATTACGCTTTAACAAATCTAATTTGGATAAACCTCCTCTAGATGTACCTACCCATAAAACACCAGAAAAATCCTTAAATAAGGACAAAATAGTGTTACTCTTAATAGTGTTAAAATATGGTCTAGAGTCTGCTGAAAATTGTCTTACACGTTTAGTGACATAATTATAATTTATTAACCCTTTAGTACTTGTACCTAACCATAAATCATTATTAAGGCCCAACACAATAGAACTCACATTGGTGTTTAAATCTCCAAGATCAATTTTAGTTAGTAGACTGGAATTTGAAAAATCATTTGTTTGAAATTTATAAAGCCCATCTTTGGCACCAATCCAAACATTATTCTCTTCATCCTCTATCATAGTTAAAATAGAGATCTTGTTAAGAGTTAAGACTTTTTGAAATTGTGTATCAATATCGGTTGTAGAGGTATCAATAGTATTACTTGCCTTAAGAACACTTGCCCCTTTTGCTCTAGCAAACAGAATGTCGTTATTATTTAACTTTAATGCTGTTGAAATAAATTTGTTTCGACCAATTGAAGATAGGTGACTAGCAAAATTAATCTCAGATGGAAATTCAGGTGTTTTCTT
This sequence comes from Bacteroidota bacterium, assembly GCA_042091495.1. GTDB lineage: Bacteria > Bacteroidota > Bacteroidia > Flavobacteriales > Flavobacteriaceae > JBELHJ01. Next base: position 28,115 of record JBELHJ010000005.1, on the reverse strand, counting down.
GACGGTATAAACACCATTATTCGTACTTATTAAAATCGTACCATCAATGTGCTGACTAAATTTTCTAATACGTTCGTTATTGATAACATTACTACTAAAATTTCTAATAGCATGACCATAAAAACGATCCATTTTCCTGTCATAAATATTCATTTCATAATCATTCCCAATCCACAGAAAACCATCGTCATCTTCAAAAATGGTTGTTATTGTATTGGATGATATACCATATTCACTATCGATTTCGAAACGAAATACTTTAAAATCGTATCCATCATATCTAAAAAGACCATTTGGGGTGCCGAACCATATAAAACCCTTTGAATCTTGAAAAATAGCATTTATAGAATTTTGGTTAAATTTTAGGCTGTTGTCAATGGATTCAAAATTCAGTTTTTTGTTAGAATATAAAATCTGATTAGGCTTTTGAGCCCAAATAGAGGAAGTAAATACCAACAATAAAAACAGTTTAAATAATTTCATAAATTAAGTTTAAATCATTTTAAATTTTGTAATAAAAAATTGTCTTTATAACGTTAGATTTGGTTGATTTTTATAAAGTAGTAAAAGTAGTAATTTAACATTAAATTATACTAAAATTTACAATGTAGATTTGAAACAATTGTGTTAAAAATTGTGCTATAAATTAAGGTCTTCATGGACTCATCATTATAGCTTTACAGGTTAAACAATATTTATATCATAAATGAATCCAATATCAGTTAAAAATATTAAAGCTCTGTTATTAGTATGCACCATTACAATTCTTAACAGTTGTGAACAAAAAAAAATAAAAGTAGCCAAGGTTGCAAATTCAAAACCTAATGTAGTTTTAATCTATGCTGATGATCAAGGTACCCTTGATGCAGGGTGCTACGGTATAAATGACATAAAAACACCAAATTTAGATGCTCTTGCCAAAAAAGGGATTCGTTTTACTCAAGCCTATGCTCATACGGTTTGTTGTCCCTCTAGAGCTGCGTTATTAACAGGAAGAGCGCCTCAGAGAAGTGGGGTAAACCAATGGACCTCATGTAATCCAAATGATAGGGATGGCAGGGTGATGAATCTTAATGAAATTACTATAGCTGAACATCTTAAACAATTTGATTACAAATCAGCACTCATAGGAAAGTGGCATTTAGGTGCCACCATGGATCATGGCCCTTTGGATCAAGGTTTTGATTATTTTTATGGGTTTAGAGGTGGTTTTATAGATTATTATTCTCACAAATTTTTACATGCTAAATGGCAAAGACCACAATTTCATGACTTGTACAGAAATAAAGAAGAGATTTTTGAAGATGGTAAGTACTTTCCTGATTTACAAATCGATGAAGCCAAAGCTTTCATTAAAAATAATAAAGAAAACCCTTTCTTTTTATACTTGCCTTTTAATTTACCTCATTACCCTGAGCAACCTGACCCCAAATTTAAAGACACTTATAAAGATTTAGACTGGCCTAGAAGCTCTTATGCACCAATGATATCAACCATTGATGACAAAATGGGAGAAATTATTAAAACACTTGAAAAAGAAGGACTTACCGACAACACTATTATTATCTACATGAGTGATAATGGTCATTCTACTGAAGATTATTACAATTGGGATGTTAGTTATGGTGGAAATGGTGGCGGAGGTTACACTGGAAAATGGCGAGGGGCTAAAGGTAGTTTTTTTGAAGGTGGATTAAGAGTTCCTGCAGTGATTAGCTATCCTAAAGAATTAGTCTCTGGAGTCACACGCGACCAAGCTATTACAAATATGGATTTACTCCCTACTATATGTGATTTATTGGACGTCCCTAAACCAAAAAACAAATTGGATGGTAAGAGTATTATTGACATACTAAAAAGCGAAGAAGCTGTTTCACCTCATAAAGCACTTCACTGGATGTGGCAGGACATGTGGGCTGTTAGACAAGGCAAATGGAAATTGATTTATAATGGACATGATACCACTGGAAAATTTTCAAACCATCCAGAAAAAGAATTTGAAATGCCTGAATACTATTTAGCTAAACTAGACGATGAAAATCCAGAGGAAATTAATTACGCACAAACCCAAGTAGAGATTGTTAATCAATTAAAGAATTTACATGAATCCTGGGCTAAAGATGTTTTTAATGGCTCTGGCTATCCAGATCCCAACAAAGTCTCCGTTGAAGAAATAAAAACTCAAAAAGGAACAACAAAGCTTTAAAACTCAGTAAATGAATAATTTTAAAATTTCTTATCTTTTTTTATTTCTATTGGGGTTTACTTTTGTTTCAATTGCTCAAAAAAACAAACCAAATGTAATATTAATTATCACCGATGACCAAGGTTATGGTGACATAGGAGCTCATGGTAATCCTGATATTAACACTCCAAATCTTGATCAACTTCATGCTGAAAGTACCCGACTAACAAATTTTCACGTATCGCCTACATGTGCCCCTACTAGGGCTGCGCTTTTGACTGGACACTACTCTAATAAAACTGGTGTTTGGCATACCATTGGAGGACGTTCATTATTGCTGGAGGATGAAAAGACCATGGCAAATATGTTTAATGAAAACAATTACAAAACAGGTGCTTTTGGAAAATGGCATTTGGGTGACAATTACCCTTATAGACCCATGGACAGAGGGTTTGATGAATCAGTGGTTCATGGGGCTGGTGGTATATGGCAAACTCCAGATTACTGGAACAACGATTACTTTGATGATACATACAGACACAATGGCATTTTAAAAAAATACAAAGGGTATTGCACTAATGTATGGTTTAATGAATCCATCAAGTTTATTGAAGAAAATAAAGATGTCCCTTTCTTTTGTTATATCGCAACCAATGCACCTCACGGTCCACTATGGGTTGAGGACAAATATGTTAAACCATACGAAAACAATAAAGATATTGTTAAACCTGCATTTTACGGTATGATTGAAAATGTTGATGAGAATATAGGCCGACTAATGGATAAATTAAAAGCCTTAAAACTGGATCAAAATACAATCGTCATTTTTATGACCGATAACGGAACAGCCAGCGGTGTATGGACAAAGAAAGAAACGCAATTTGTATTTAAAGGTTATGGTGCTGGGATGCGTGGTAAGAAAAATTCTGCTTACGAGGGCGGACACAGGGTTCCCTTTTTTATAAGATGGCCTAAGGGTAACCTTAAAGCAAATAATGAAATCAATGCACTAACAGCTCATATTGATATATTGCCTACTCTAATGGATTTATGCCAATTAAAAGATTCTGAAAACATACAATTTGACGGAAAAAATCTTACACCAATGTTATATGGTAAGGGGAATTGGATCCAACGTACATTAGTTGTAGACTCCCAACGAAGTGAGTATCTCAAAAAATGGAAAAAATCTGCGGTAATGACAGAACAATGGCGTCTTATCAACGGCAAGGAATTGTATAATATACAAGAAGATTTTGGACAAAAAAATGATATTGCAAAAGCTCATCCCGAAATCGTTAAAGAACTTACAAAAGCCTATAATTTATGGTGGGAAGATGTTTCTGTAAATGCAAATGTAGTTGCACCTATAATTGTTGGTAATAGGATGGCTAACCCTACAACACTTACTTGTCATGATTGGCACTCTGATGACAAAAATCCTTTCCAACAAGATTTAGTTCGTAAAGGAATAAATAGTAATGGGTGGTGGCATATTAAAACAGAAACAAAAGGTAATTATGAAATTACACTAAGGCGTTGGCCAAAACACTTAAATCATGCTATTCAAGATGGGCTTGAAATTCGTCCTGAATTAAAGGGTACAACGGTATCTAAAAGTGCTGTTGGTAAAGCTTTGCCAATAACCTCAGCGAGACTTGACATAGGAAAAAAAACGTATTCTAATTCGGTATCCAAAACAGATACGGGAATTACATTCAAAGTGAAATTAAATAAAGGCACAAAAAAAATTCAAACTTACTTTACTAATCCTGAAGAATCTATTGAACTAGGCGCCTATTTTGTCGAAGTAAAAAAAATATAGTTAAATAAAAAAAGCCTCCTACAGAGGCTTTTTTTATTTACTCTTTTAACTTAAAAACTAAATCTTTGACATTAATACCAAGTGATCTATTACTGCGGTCCTGAGCATGAAACTCCTTTAGTGAATATTTAAATTGATAATCTTTTGCAGATTTTAAAACTAAATGATTTAGCTCAGAATTCACCATTTGTACCTCACCAATTTTAACTGTTTTAAATTTAGAGAATGATGGCTTTTTTTGTTTAGTCTCATTACCATCAAAAAGTTGTTCTTTCTCATTTTCTTTCTTTTGGTTTCCTTTTAAATTCACTTTGAAAGACTGGTTTTTTATTTCAAATAAAAATTCCTTTTCTTCATATTTTGTGGCATAAGTCAGCATAATCTCATAAGTCCCTGTTTGGTCAACAGAAAAATCCCATGTTCTAAAATTATCTTTAATTATTGAACGGTAACTTAATTTCCCATATTTCCCATGTTTGATAGCTTGAGAATCATTTAGATTCACTACCCCTTCTTTACCTTTAATTACGATTGGATTTATAACTAAATCATCTTGATACTCAACTACCAAAACATCCAAAACAGGATTAATTTGACCACCAAGATTAACTACAATATCTCCATTAACTTTATTGAAAATAAGAGACTTTTTAGTGGAATCTGCTAAAATATATGCGTTTGATATATTAGATACCAGACCAGGAATGACTAGCTTTTTATCTTTAGGATAATCAAATAAATGAAAATATAATTTTTGATTACCCTGTGTACAATAGCCCCAATCCAATTTTTTAAATGGGGTACTTTTAGTACCATGAATAGCTTCTGCATGAAGTGTCATCCATTCACCAACACCTTTTAAAACTTCTTGTTCGTACTGCACCACAGTACCATCACTTTTTGGACCTATATTTAACAAAAAATTCCCTCCTAAACTGGCAATTTTAGAGAGTTTTTTGACTTGGTTTTTAATCTGCTTATCAAGGGGAGCACCCTTTACCCATGATTTATAACCCCATGTGTGGTAGAAAGTACCTGGTGTTTCCCAAGCAATGGTATCAAGTGGTACGTCTGGCAAATGATTATCAGGCATAGTAATAAAATCGCCTTGATCATTCATTACCCTTCCATTTATCAAACAGTCTGGTTGCAATTCTAAAACCGTTTCTTTAAAGCGTTTACTTTGTGCTGCAGTAGGTTCACCCATGTCAAAAAACACCTCAACAATATCGCCGTAATTGGATAACAGCTCTTTCAACTGGTTAACTTGATAATCTTCATTTGCTTTAGAGACCTTTCCAAAAACAGAAATCTTATTATCTACTGGATTGATTTCCTGATCATCACCATTAAAATGCCAATCTGGTGTAGAATAATAAACCCCAAGTTTTAAATTATGTCTTTTACAAGCATCTGCTAATTGTTTTAGAATATCCTTTTTGTAGGGCGTAAAATCAACAATATCGTAATTGGTTGTGGCCGTCTCAAACATAGCAAAACCATCATGATGTTTAGCCGTTAAAATTATATACTTCATTCCAGCATTTTTTGCCATTTTAACAATCGCATCAGGATCAAAATTTACCGGATTAAATTGTTTGGCAATAGCTTCATATTCGTTTACTGGAATTCTGGCATGACGCATTATTTGTTCGCCAAGTTTTTCTATTTGTTTGCCTTTCCACACTCCTGCAGGAATAGAATAAACCCCCCAATGAATAAACATACCAAATTTCATGGCTTTCCATGTTTCAATACGATCAGGAGTCCCTTCAATTTTTGAGGAACTTAATGTTTGTTTGGGATTATTTGTTTTAAATTGACAAGCACTTAAAAAGAAACAGGTGACTAAAATTTTTAAAATGAATTTCATAATTGAATGATTAGAAAAAAAAATGATGACTTGCCCTAAGGCAAATCATCATTTGAATTAAATATTTTGATATTGAATTAATTCCAATACTTATCTATTGATTCTTGAATTTCTGGATATTGTGAGTCATCTTCTTTAAGCTCCTTTCGCATTTCCTTTAATCTAGCTTTTAAACTTACTATGGTTTCAGCATAACGCGGATCATCATATCGGTTATCCATTTCCTGTGGGTCATTTGTCAGATCGTAGAATTCCCATGCCACAGGAGTTTTTACAAAGGACAAAGAAGAGGGATGGTTAGCCCACTTTTGAGCTTTATTATTACGTTTTTTATAATCTCTAGCATAAAAGAATATCAACTTATAATCTTTTGTTCTGATTCCAAAGTGTGCTGGATTACTATGTCTATGCGCCATATGCATCCAGTAACGGTAATAGGTGTCTTGTTTCCAACCTTTTGGTTCCTCTCCTGTTTCAAGAACAGCTTTAAAACTTTCTCCTTGCATGTAATCTGGTACATTCCCTCCTGCTAAATCAATTAAAGTAGGTGCAAAATCAGCGTTATTAATAATAGCATCTGTTCTTGATCCAGCTTCAATCATTTTTGGGTAGCGTACTAAAAATGGCATACGCATAGATTCTTCGTACATCCAACGCTTGTCAATATAATCATGCTCTCCTAACATAAACCCCTGATCACCTGTGTATACTATGATGGTATTATCCATTAAATCTTCTTTCTCCAAATAATCAAATAAACGCTTCACGTTATCATCTACACCTTTAACACATCTCAAATATCTTTTTAAATACTCTTGATAAGCCAATCTGGTATATTCTGGATCTGGAATATCTTGATCAATTTCCATATGCATTCCCATGTTTCTGATGATATTTCTGTGACCTATTGAAGACCCAATAGTATCCATCATAGACTCATTATATCCTCTTGTTGCAACAGAACCGTTATTCCCATTGTAATACATACTTGCAGGCTCAGGAATTTCAACATCCTCTAAATAGTTTTCGTAACGCTTTGCGAATTCAAAGAAATCGTGAGGTGCTTTGAAATGATGCATTAAAAAGAAAGGTTTAGACTTGTCTCTTTTTTGATCCAACCACTCCAAAGAAATATCAGTGATAACATCTGAAGAATGCCCCTCATAAGTTTTAGCGTTAACTTCTCTTACCAAGCCCTTTTCAAACTTCATCTCTTTTCTCTCACCAATAGGCTCGTTAGAATATAAGGTTGGGTTATGGTAATCACCTTGACCTGGAAGTACCTGATAATAATCGAAAGCCTCCGGCGCTTCTTTTAAATGCCACTTACCAATTATAGCTGTTTGATAACCAAGTTTATTCATTTCGTGAGCCAAATATTGTCTGTCTCCTGGAAGAATGCCACCTAAATCTTTAACGTTATTTACTTGCCCGTATTGACCCGTCATGATTGTAGCACGTGAAGGTGTACAAATGGAGTTGGTACAAAATGCATTATCAAAAATAATACCCTCGTTTCCAATTCTATCAATGGTTGGTGTAGGGTTTAAACTAGCTAAACGACTTCCATAAACTCCAAAACCTTGGGTAGTATGGTCATCTGACATTATGTAAATGATATTAGGTTGTTTTTTTGAAGCTTTACGCTTTTTTTGAGCACATGATGTAAAACCTACTGTGATACATACTAATGCTATAAAAATATTTCTCATATTTTGTCTTTGTTTTAATTTTTAATTAGGCTCCTAATTTAAATACACGCTCTAAAGGCATCCACTTTTCACCGTCTTTAGCCCAAGGTAATTCTTGTTGATAATCCCACATTAAATTTTCCCATTCTTGAACCTTAGGATTACTGGCATCCATCTCAGCCTTTTTTGAAGGATTGAAAGTCTCATCAACTTCCATAATCATAAACATGCGGTTACCTACTAGGTAAATTTCCATATCAACAATACCCGCATCGGTAATGCTTTTTGTAATTTCTGGCCATGCTTTACCAGCAGCATGGTAGGCTTTATATTCTTCTATTAGCTTAGAATCGTCTTTTAAATCACAAGAATAACATAGTCTTTTATGACTCATAATCTTTTTAGTTTTATTGTTTTTTTAAAGTATTGTAACCATAGAAGGCCACCACAGCTAAACAAATTAATGGTAGTATAAATGAAAAATTAACTTCAGGAATAAAACCTAATACTTTAACATCTGAGAAGCCTCCGCCACCCCAGTCTAAAATACTTCCTTGTAGTACAGGCATTAGAGCACCACCAACTATGGCCATTACTAATCCTGCTGAACCAATTTTAGCTTCATCGCCCATGTCCTTTAAAGCAATCCCATAGATTGTTGGGAACATTATTGACATAAATACCGATACAATAACCAGACAAATTAACCCAGGTAAACTTCCTAAGAAAATTGTTCCAAAAGCAAAAATCACACCACCTAATCCAAAGTACATTAGTATTCTGGACGGATTATACTTTCGCATTAATCCTGTACCAATCCATCTTCCAGCTAAAAATGAAATCATAGCTGCAATGTTAAAATAAGTGGCCGTGTATGTGGTTCCCTCAGTTGCATTAATATTATCTACATATTGGAATATATAGGTCCAACACATAATTTGAGCACCTACATAGAATGCCTGACTCAACACCCCTTGTAAGTAATTTTTGTTAGCGAATAACTTACTAAAAGACTCTGATAACGACATTTTTTCTTCCTCAGGTGTTTTAGGCATTTTTGTGAATATGATAATGGTCATAATCGCCAATACCAAAACACCTAAAGCTATGTAAGGCAGGCTAATTACTCCCAAATCGTTTTCTCTAATTACCGCCAATTCATCTGAGGTAAGCGCCTTGTATGCTTCTTCTGTATAATCATCAGAGCGTAAAGCACTAATTACAAATACTTGAGCGATAACCATTCCTGTTAAAGAACCAATTGGATTAAAAGCTTGCGCTAGATTTAATCGCTGCGTTGAAGTCTCTTTATCACCAAGAGATAATATTAAAGGATTTGAGGTTGTTTCTAAAAAGGCTAACCCACAAGTAATTACCCATAATGACACTAAGAAAAAATTAAATTCCTCAAAAGCAGCAGCTGGGTAAAACATAAATGCACCAATAGCATAAAGAATTAATCCTAAAATAATCCCCGATTTGTAACTGTATTTTCTAATAAAAAGAGCCGCAGGAAGCGCCATAAAAAAATATCCGAAGTAAAAAGCAAATTGGACTAATGATGCTTGAACATTTGTCAATTCTGGCATCACCTTTTTGAAAGCAGAAACCATTGGGTTCGTTAAATCATTTGCAATTCCCCACAATGCAAATAGGGATGTAATGATGATAAAAGGAAATAAAAGCTCCTTTCTTACAACTGGTATATTTTTTAATTTACTCATAGTATTAGTATAAATTTTAGTTTTAATTTTCGCTAATTAATGAAATTTGTTAATGTCAACGAGACCTCATTTGTAACAAAAAATAAAACAAACGGTTTACTCTGTAAGTAAAGATCGGTCTAAATGTACATATCCACCATCACAACAAATAAACTGACCTGTAGTATGAGATGATTTTTTAGAAATTGTAAATAAACAAGTATCTGCAATTTCCTCAGGAGTAGTCATTCTATTTTCCAAAGGAATTTTAGAAACAATTGATTTTAACTTTTCCTCACCATTCTCTAAAGTTTTGATCCAATTATCATAAGCAGGTGTCCAACTTTCAGCAATAACAATGGCATTAACTCTGATTTTTTCTTTAATCAAATCTACCGCCCACTCTCTTGTTAAACCAAACACACCGCCTTTTGAAGCGGCATAACCAGATGTTCCGCCTTGCCCAGTTAATGCGACTTTAGACCCAATATTTAGTATGTTTCCTTTGGAAGCTTTTAAATATGGTAAAGCGTGTTTTACAACTACAAAATAACTCACCATATTAAGCTTTAATGACCACATAAAATCCTCAACCGAGCTATCTAATCCAGCACCATCATTAACTCCTACATTATTAATTACGACGTCTATTCTTCCATATTTTTCTGCAATTGTTTTAACTGCATTTTCAATTTGAACTGGATCAGTAACATCTGTTTTGCAAAACACAGCATCTATGCCTCTTGCTTGGAGTTCTTCTACATAACCAAAGCCTCTATCATTTCTATCAATTAATGCAGGAATGGCTCCTTCATCTGCTAATCGCTGTACAATAGTTTCACCTATACTGCCTTTTATACCAGCAGAACCTGTAACTACGACTACTTTATCTTTTAATTTTAAATCCATTTAATTCTCTATTATAAATTATAAAATTCAATAGCATTTTTTCCCATAATGAGAGTTTGCTCATTTAAGGATAATTTGCTTATAAAATCTGTGACTGTTTTTTTAACTTGGTCATAATTACCAGCAACCAAACAAACTGGCCAATCTGATCCGTACATTATACGCTCTGATCCAAAAGCCTCAAGAACGAGATTCATATAAGGCTCTAAATCATTTTGAGACCAAGAATTATAATCAGCTTCGGTTATCATTCCTGATAGCTTACAACTCACGTTTTCATGTTTTGAAACAGCTTTCATTTGGGTTGACCAACCCTCATAAAAAGCATCTTTGATGTATGGCTTTGCCAAATGATCAATAATGAACTTTTGATTTGGAAACTGTTTCACAAACTCTAAAGTTGCTCCCAATTGATGCGGAAAAATTAAAATATCATAAGTGAAATTATGAGCTTCTAGGTTAGAGATTCCATTCAAAAAATTAGGTCTCAATAAAAAATTATGATCTGCTTCGCCTTGAACTACATGTCTAAAGCCTTTAACTATTGGTTTTTCAGCATATAATTCTAGTACTTCAGTAATATTAGTAGCACGAAGATCAACCCAGCCCACAACTCCTTTAATAAAGTCATTTTTTGAAGCCAAGTCAATCAGGAAGTCTGTTTCCTCCAGTGTCTGGTCGGCTTGAACTGCAACACAACCATCAACACCCGCTTGTTTATAAATCAATTTTAAATCCTCAGGAGTAAAATCACGCCTAATGACTTTCATAGCATCATCAATCCACTCATGCTTAATAGGGTCGTAATTCCAAAAATGTTGATGTGAATCAATTACCATGATCTGTTATTTAGCATTAAATTTATCTAATACTGAGCCTATACCCTCAACTCTAATTTCGCTTACATAAGCTGATACTAGAGAGGCCAAACCATCATATGCTGTTAGGTCTTCACCCCAAAAATCTGTATTTGATAGTACTGTATTTACAAAATCTTCTACAGTTAATTCTGAAGCGTTAACTGCCATCCAATTTTTTGAAAAGAAATCTAAAACAGATTGATCATCTTTTAATGCAATAGCCTCATCTCCTCTTTTACCACTGTAAAATGTAATTAATGAAGCTAAAGAGAATAACAGACGCTCAGGAAGTGCCTCTTTTCTTTTAATAAATTCTATAACTGAGGGTAGTACTCTCGTTTTAAATTTAGAAATTGAATTTAATGAGATACTCATAAGAGCGTGCTCCAAATATGGATTTCTAAAACGGTCTAAAACATCATTTGCAAATTGATTAAGCTCTGCCTCTGGTAAATCTAGAGTTGGACAAATTTCATTAAAGATCGCATCCTTGAGGTAGGTTCCAACGACATCATCCTCCAAAGATTCTCTTACTTTTTCTATACCATAAAGATAGCCGACAGGAACTAATGTGGTATGAGCACCGTTTAGAATTCTTACTTTTCTTGTGCGGTATGGCTCCATATTGTTTGTAAAAACCACATTTAATCCACAAACTTCAGAAGGAAACTCCTGTTTAACAGTTTCTGGAGCTTCAATAACCCATAAATGGAATTGCTCACCTTCTACTACCAGATTATCTTTGTAGCCCAGCTCAGCAGTGATGGCATCCATTTTATCTCTTGGATATCCGGGAACAATTCTATCAACCAAAGTATTGCAGAAAATATTGTCATGCGCTATCCAATCAATAAATTCCTCACCAAGATTCCAATCAGCAGCATACTGAAGTACAATACGTTTTAGGTTATCTCCGTTTCTATCTATTAATTCACATGGAATAACGATTAATCCCTTATCTGATGCCCCTTTGAAAGCTTCAAATCGTTTAAATAAAAGCGCTGTTAATTTTCCTGGGTAACTTTTTTGTGGTGCATCGTTTAATTTATCTCCAGGATTGTATGCTATTCCAGCCTCAGTAGTATTCGAAATTACAAATCTTAAATCTGAATTTTCTGCATTAGCCAAATAATCAGCATAGTTTGTATAAGGGTTAATTCCACGTTGAATACAATCAATAATTTCATGCTCACTTATTGCCTCACCATTTCTTATACCATTTAGATAAATCGTATACAAGCCATCTTGATCATTTAACATATTTATTAAACCTTGTTCAATAGGTTGAACAGCAACAACTCCAGCATCAAAACCAGCCTTTTTATTCATTTCATGAATCATCCAGTTAGCAAATGCTCTTAAAAAGTTACCTTCTCCAAATTGCAAAATACGTTCCGTGTATGAGTTTACCGTATTATTTGTTCTATTTAAAACGTTCATTCTATATTTTTAAAAATTTTATAATGATACCCCTCTTTTCCAAGGAATAAAGTCATTTTGTCCTTTTATAACAGCCTTAGCATCAATTTCTCCACTAGCAACATTTATAACATGATCTAAGATTTTCTCTCCCATTGAAGCGATTGTATCTTCACCACTAATAACTGTTCCTGCATTTATATCAATAATGTCTTTCATTCTTTCATACATAATTGTATTACTTGACATTTTTAATACAGGAGCAATAGGATTACCCGTAGGAGTCCCCAGACCTGTTGTAAAAACAACAACATTACAACCAGAACCCACAAGACCTGTTGTGCTTTCTACATCATTCCCTGGAGTGCATAGTAAGTTTAAGCCTGGCTTGGTTATTTTCTCAGCATAATCTAAAACCTCAACTACTGGAGATGTACCTCCTTTTTTTGCTGCTCCTGCAGATTTCATAGCATCTGTAATAAGCCCATCTTTAATATTTCCAGGAGAAGGATTATTTTCAAAACCAGAACCACATGCTACAGCTGCATCAGAATATGACCGCATTATAGATGCAAATTTCGAAGCATCCTCTTTAGTATTACATCGGTTAATCAACTCCTGTTCAACACCATTTAATTCAGGAAACTCAGCCAAAACTGGTGTGCCACCCAGAGCAACTAACAGATCAGAGGCATATCCTAATGCTGGATTTGCTGAAATTCCAGAAAAACCATCTGAACCGCCGCATTCTAAACCAAGTGTTAATTTGCTTAGGGGTGCAGGTTTTCTTTCTAATTTATTAGCTTCCATTAAGCCCACAAAAGTATGTTTTACAGCTTCCTCAATTAATGCTCTTTCACTAGAACTTTTTTGTTGTTCAAGGAAATGAACTGGTTTACTATTTTCAGGATCATTTTGTTTTAATGCGTCCTGAAGCATTTCTATTTGGGCATTTTGACAACCCAAACTAAAGACAGTAGCTCCAGAAACATTAGGATGATTAATGTAACCCGCTAATAATTTACAAAGCACTTGAGAATCCTCTCTTGTACCTCCACAACCGCCATCATGTTTTAAAAACTTGATACCATCTACATTGGGAAATAATCTGTTTTTTGAACTCTCCTCTTTAGTTGTAATTATTGAAGTAGAAAGTATTTCTTGAGATGAAGCCCCACTTTTATATTGAGAAATTAATGCTTCTGTATCAACTGTAAAGTCTTTCTTAGTTACATAACCCAACTTTTCTGAAAGCGCTCCTTCTAAAACATCAACATTTCTGTTTTCACAAAACGTAAGTGGAATTACTAACCAGTAATTGGCTGTACCTACACTTCCGTCTGCTCTGTGGTAACCATTAAATGTTCTTCCTTCAAAATTAGCTATGTTGGGAGCGGTCCATTGGTAATCTACCCAATCATCTGAGTATGGTGTAGAGGCATGCTTTACATTAGACGTGTTTATAACGCATCCTTCTTGGATAGGCTCTGTAGCTTTACCTATTAAAACCCCATACATGAATAACTCATCACCAATAGCAACATCAGACATGGTAAATTTATGTTTTCCCTTAATATCTTCTTTTAGTGTAATTTCTTTACCTGCAATAGATGCCACTGTTCCTTTTGGCAAATCATCAATTGCAACAATTAAATTGTCTTTGGGGTCTATTTGAACATATGAACTCGCCATAACTAATTATTTTCTTACTTTTTTAACAATGTCTAAAGCAGCCTTAACATCTGCTGTAAGTTTTGCGTAGTCTTTATTTGCAATGATTTCTTTTGAAATCAATTTAGAACCCATACCTACACAAGTTACACCAGCGTTAAACCAAGCTGATAAATTTTCTTCAGTTGGTGCAACACCACCTGTTGGCATAATACTTGTCCAAGGTTGAGGACCTTTAACTCCTTTAACAAATTGAGGACCGTAAATATCACCAGGAAATAACTTTATGATTTCACAACCTAACTCCTCAGCACGAGCAATTTCAGTAAGCGTTCCACATCCTGGTGACCAAAGCACTTTTCTTCTATTACATGCAATAGCAATATCTTCTCTAAATACAGGAGTTACCACAAAATTTGCTCCAAGCGCCATATACAATGATGCTGCAGCAGCATCTGTAACCGACCCCACTCCTAAAATCATTCCTGGCAATTCTTTTACCGCATATTTAACCAAAGCTCCAAAAACTTCATGAGCGAAATCTCCTCGAGCAGTAAATTCTAATAAACGAGCACCACCATCATAACAAGCTTTTAGGACTTGTTTGCTTAATTCTATATCATTGCTAAAGAATAAAGGAATCATCCCTGTTTCCTTCATTGCATTTGCAACTTCAATTCTTGAGTATTGAGCCATAATTTATGTTTAAAAAAAGGCAGAGTCCTTCAAACAGGCCTGCCTTTTGAAAATTAATATTGATTATCTAGCAACACGCCCAGACGCATCACCACTTAATAATTTTTCAACTTCATCAACAGTTACTAAATTAGCATCGCCTTTAATAGTATGCTTAAGACAAGACGCTGCAACTGCAAAATCAAGTGCATTTTGATCATCTTCAGGGTATTTTAATAATCCGTAGATTAAGCCACCCATAAATGAATCTCCACCACCAACACGGTCTACGATATCAGTAATTTGATATTGACGTGTTTCGTACATGTTTTCACCATCATATAAAACACCAGCCCAAGTATTGTGAGAAGCAGAAATCGAACCTCTTAATGTAGTAATTACTTTTTTTGCTCTTGGGAATTTCTCCATCATTTGCTTACAAACAGATAAAAATGCCTCTGCTTTAACATCATGTCCATCTTTATGAACGTCTAAGCCTTCTGGATGAATACCAAAATGTTTTTCAGCATCTTCTTCATTACCTAATACAACATCACAATATGATGTTAATTCAGTCATTATTCTTTCTCTGTCACTATCACTACAATACTTCCAAAGCTTCGCTCTATAATTTAAATCTGTTGAAATTGTTAATCCCATTTTACTAGCTGCTTTACAGGCTTCTAGACAAGCATCCGCAGCACTTTGAGAAATTGCAGGTGTTATCCCTGTCCAGTGAAACCAAGCTGCGCCTTCAAATACCTTTTCCCAATCAACCATTCCTGGCTCAATTTCAGACATTGCTGAATGCGCTCTGTCATATACTACTTTACTCCCTCTTGCTACTGCTCCAGTTTCAAGGAAATAAATACCTAAACGATCACCTCCGTAAACAATATTATCAACATTTACGCCACGCTTACGCATTTCCATCATTGCACATTCACCTATATCATTCTTTGGTAAACGTGTTACAAAATCTACAGGCACACCATAATTTGCAAGGGATACAGCCACATTTGACTCACCACCACCATAAATTACATCAAAAGAATTTGCTTGAGAAAATCTTAAAAATCCTTGTGGAGCTAATCTTAACATGATTTCTCCGAAAGTAACTACTTTATTCATCTGTTTTTGAAAAAAATTTAATTTTTAGTTTTAGTTTATATATTAAAATCTACTGTTGCTTTAATAACACCCGTCTCAGGTTTTAGCCAGGCATCGAAATTGTTAATCATTTCTGTATAAGGTACATTGTGTGTAATAAATGATTCTGTTGGAAATTGATCTAGCACACTTATTACGTGCTCAAAATCTTCAGTAGTGGCATTTCTACTACACATTAAAGTCATTTCTTTGGCGTGAATAGCAGGGTGACTGTAAGTCAACTCGCCTTTAGATAATCCAACCAATACAAATCTACCTCCATGAGACATGTAATCAGGACCTGCTTCAAGTGCAAATTTATTTCCAGAAGCATCAAAGACTGCTGTACATAAATCACCATTAGTCAGTTCTGCAATTTCATCGGCTGCCTTATCTCCAGCTTTGACTATGTAATCCACACCGATTTTTTCTTTAGCATATTGTAGTCGTTGTTCATTCATATCTATAGCTACAACTTTAGCACCGGCTATTTGAGCTAATTTCATAATCCCTATCCCAATTGGTCCACAACCAACTACAGCAACTATTTCTCCTTTTTTAACATCAGCTCTACGAACAGCATGAGCACCAATTGCTAATGGTTCCACAATAGCCATTTGATCATCTGAAAGATTATTTGCAGGAAGTAAAATATCTGCAGGCACCACAATTTGTTGTTGCATTCCTCCATCTGTATGAACTCCTAATACTCTAATATTGGGACAACAATTAGGTTTTCCATTTCTTGATGCCACACTATTTTTATCACTAATGTAGGGCATCACTACAACCTTATCACCTACTTTTAACCCTCTATCATTTTCACCTATTTCAAGGATTTCTGAAGCCAACTCGTGCCCAAGGATTCTTGGATAAGTAAAAAAAGCTTGATTTCCTGAATACGCATGTAAATCGGTTCCACAAATACCTACTTTATTGATTTGAAGTAAAGCTTCACCTTCTTTTCTGACAGGAGCTTCTTTTTCTTTAAGTTGAAAATCTCCTGGAGTTTCACAGACAATGTATTTCATATTTAATTTTTAGTTTAATTCAATCGTTTGAACAATTTAACAAAAATCAAGAATAATAACACACAATAAAACCCTATAAATAAAGGATTTTGATTAAATGATGTATTTTGATTTGCTAAAAAAAGTATCTATATTTGTTCAAACGATTGACCAAAATTAGATAAAAACTTTGTCAAAACAAAAAAAAACTACGATAAAAGACATTGCAAATGTGTTAAACATTACACCGTCTGCTGTTTCTAAGGCATTAAATAATCATCCAAGGATAAGTCAGAAAACAAGAGATGCTGTAATTCAAGTGGCCAAAAATTTAAACTATCAACCCAATCGACTGGCCTCGGCACTTAGAAAAGGAAAAAGTAACCTTGTAGGTGTTATCATTCCTAGGACTAACAGTATTTTCTTTTCAAATGTTGTTCAACACATGGAGGAAGTATTAAATCTTAGTGGCTATAATGTGATCATGACACAGTCTAACGAATCTTACACTAAAGAATGTACTAATATTGAAGCGCTTTTGGATACTCAAGTAGACGGTATTATTGCATCGCTTGCCAATGAAACCACAAACTTTGAATCCTACAATAAGATAATTAATAACGGTGTGCCATTAATTATGTTTGATCGCAGTGATTATGAAATTGATGCAGACTACATTGGTATAGATGATGTTCGTAGTAGTCAACTCATTGTTAATCACCTCATCACCCAAGGCTGTAAACGTATTGCTCATATAGCAGGTTACAGTCACACTAGAATCTATAAAAACAGAATTAAAGGTTATATAGATAGTTTAGAACAGCATCAAATGGAAATTAATGAAGAACTTATTCTTGAAAGTAATTTAAGTCTTAATGACGGTCGTGAAAAGATGCAACAACTTCTTCAACTGGAAGAGCGTCCAGACGCGGTTTATGCAGCCGGCGACTATGCAGCACTGGGAGCATTACAAATTCTTAAAGAACATAACATTAAAGTTCCTGAAGAAATTGCTGTTGTTGGATTTAGTAACGAACCTTTTACAGCATTAACGTCTCCATCAATAACTACAATTAATCAGCATAGTGAACAAATTGGAAAGCTTGCTGCCAAAGCTTTTATTCAAAGAATGGATGAACAAAATTCGGACTCCAATGTGACTAACATCATTCTTGAACCTGAATTAATTATTAGAGAATCCTCTAAGCGTATCTAACTATAATTATATTAATTAGTAGTTAAACCAAAATGGTTTTTTACTATCTTACTGACATAAATTAACAATTTATGACAGCTAGAGAGATTCAACATTTATATTGGCGAGCAGGATTTGGTATCTCACCAAATGCATTAAAAGCTTTAAAATCTTCAACTCGACATAGCATAGTCTCTGATTTATTTAAAAAATCAGAAAACCTTATTCCTTTAGAAGTTGATCTGTCAGAATATGAAACCTTTTTTACGATGGGCTATAAGAAGTTCAAAGAACTTTATAGCCCAGAAGAAGCCCAAAAACTTCAACAAAAGAGCAATAAACTTGTAAGAGATTTAAATATTAAATGGGTTAAAAGACTTTACGATAATGAGACACTTTTAAGAGAAAAAATGACATTGTTCTGGGCAAATGTTTTTGTTTGCAGAGACAATCATATCTTACACATGCAACAGTATAACAACACCCTGAGGGAGCACGCACTTGGGAATTTTGGTGATTTTACCAAAGCTATAGCAAGACAAGCTTCAATGTGTAAATACCTTAATAACAAACAAAACATAAAAAGCAATCCTAACGAAAATTTTGCAAGAGAACTCATGGAACTTTTTACCTTAGGAATTGGAAATTACTCAGAAACAGACATTAAAGAAGCTGCAAGAGCCTTTACAGGTTGGAATTTTAAAAGAGATGGTTCTTTTTTTATAAGAAAATACCAACACGATGAGGGTATCAAATCTTTTTTTAGTGAAACAGGAAACTTTGATGGCGACGATATCATTGATATCATTTTAAAACAAAAATCTTGTGCCCGTTATATTTGCTCAAAAATTTACACCTATTTTATAAATCCAGAAATTAATCCTACATATCTTGATGAGATCACTGATGTCTTTTACAAAGACTATGACATCAAAAAATTAATGTATTATATTTTCACAACTGACTGGTTTTATGATCCAAAAAATATAGGTGTTAAGATAAAATCGCCAATTGAGTTGTTAGCAGGAATTTATCAAGTCGTCCCTTTTAAATTTGAAAAGGAAAGGCAACATATGATGTATCTTCAAAGAATAATGGGACAAACTTTACTTTACCCACCTAATGTTGCTGGATGGAAGGGAAATCAAAGCTGGATTGACTCCAACACCTTAATGGTGAGACTAAAATTATCTGCCATAATATTAAATAATTACGTTATAAATCTTGATACTAAAGGCGCATTTGAGGACAGCTTTGAAGAGTACTACAAAACCACAAAAGATCGGAAAAAGTTTATCAATACGTCTAAAAATATTGAAGCCTTTGAATTTAACTATGAAGCATTAGATTACAAAAGTATTATTGATCATCTGTTATTATCTCGAATCGACGATGATACATTTAATCTTATTAATGAATTGAATCCTGAATCTAAATTAGATTTTTGTGTTCAACTCATGTCTTTACCAGAATATCAACTTTGTTAAAACACCATGAAACGTAGAGATTTTATAAAAAACAGTTCTTTAGCAAGCGGATTATTTTTCGTGCCAAGCTTTTTGAAATCAATGGAATTAATAAACCCAGAATTATTGGGTTATAAAAAACTAGTTGTTATTCAGCTTTCTGGAGGTAATGACGGTTTAAATACAGTTATTCCATATCGTAATGATATATATTACAAGAAAAGACCTTCGCTAGCCGTTGATAAGTCTAATCTCATTGATATTAATGGGGAATTAGGGTTTCATAAAAGTCTAGCCCCGCTTAAAAACCTTTATGATCAAGGTTACTTATCTGTTATTAACGGTGTAGGTTATCCTAATCCAAACCGTTCGCACTTTAGATCTACAGACATATGGCATACAGCAAGTAATAGTAATGAATATCTTGAAACCGGTTGGCTTGGAAGGTATATCAACAAATATGGGAAAATGCCCTATTCCGGGATTGAAGTTGATGATTCTTTATCCTTAATTCTTAAAGGAGAAACCATTAATGGTATTGCTACTAAAAATCCAGAAGTTTTATTTAGAAATGCAAGAACACCATACTTTAAAAAAGTACTTAATCAGCAAACTGATGATCATTTGAGTGAGCATAATTTAGGGTATCTCTACAAAACAATGATTGAAGCCAATTCTTCTGCTAATTATATTTATGAGACATCAAAAGTTTTTAATAGTAGCGTCTCATATCCTAACAATCCGTTTGCTAATCAATTAAAAACAACAGCAAAGTTTATAAATTCTCACCTTGACAGTAAAGTATATTATGTTTCAATGGGAGGTTTTGACACACACGCTTACCAAATAAAACGTCAAGAACGTCTTCTTAAGGTTTACAGTGAATCTATAGCAACTTTTGTTAAAGATCTTGAAGCCAATAATACATTCAAAGATACTTTAATACTAACCTTCTCTGAATTTGGTAGACGCGTCAAACAAAATGCATCAAATGGTACTGATCATGGAACAGCAAATAATGTTTTTATTATAGGTAAAAATCTTAAAAAAGCAGGATTTTACAACAACGCACCTGATTTAAATAATCTTGACAAAAACGGCGATTTGATTTATAATATTGATTTTAGAACCATATACGCAACACTTCTAAACAATTGGCTAGACTGTAATTCTGAGTCAATTCTCAACCAACAATTTAAACCGCTTGATTTCATATAAAAAAAGCCTGTCACAGACAGGCTTTTCTATATAAACAAAAAACTATTGCAATTCTACTTTGTAGATTCTTGCCAGATAAAAAGGTGAAGTTTCGTGAGACAATACAAAGTGTTCTCCTTGGATTGCAAAGTTGACGGGGGTAGAACTTCCTAAAATAGATACGTTTTTAATTGATAACGGATCTAAAGATTTTAATGCTTCTAGTTTATGAGATGACGTGTTATGAAAAGCAGTAATGTAAAGGGTATTAGGCTTTGAGGTATAACGGTATTCTTTTTCATGAATATGCATACTATGTTTGTTATAAATAACATCATCTTCGGTGATTAAATCACCTGAAAACTCTCCATAAACTTCCCAAGACCTTGTATCGTAAACCGCTTCACCGTGAACCTTTAACCATTCCCCCATAGCCAATAGCCGTTGCTTCATTCCTTCTGGAATAGTACCATCTGCTTTAGGACCAATATTAAGTAATAAATTACCATTTTTACTAACTACATCCATTAACAAACGAACCAATTCAGCAGGTTTTTTATAAAGATCATTGACTTCTTCATTTTCCATGTAAGCATACGAGACTCCTAAAGTTGCTGGGTTTTGGTATGGTGGCCCAATTTTATCAAATTGTAAATTATCACGTTCCACACACCCTACACCCTCTGGGAAATTAAGTACTTTGCCTTTATTATTAAAATACACTTCTTTACCCCATTCTTGAGCCGTATTAAGGTAATCTGCAATCATGGTTTTGAAAGCATTTTTAAATTTCACCACTTGAGGATCATTTGCGGCTTTATAAAAAATTGGTGAGTCATCAAGCCACATAAAATCTGGCTGATACTTAGTCTCCATTTCTTTCCATCTCGCTATGTAATCTGCTATGAAGGCATCACTATATTCAAAAGGTCCATAGAGATCTGCAGCTTCTGGCATACGTTTAATTTCTTCTGCAATAAGTGGAAAAGGAGCATCGTTTACTTTAAAATCCAAAGTAAAACGGTTAGGATGCCGTTCTCTATGATAAGATAAACCGTATTTTAAACCTTCTGCTCTGACTGCATTTCCTAGATCTCCAACTAAATCACGCATAGGCCCTTTCTTAGTAGCACACCATTCTGTTAAGTCTGAATCCCAATTCACAAAACCATCGTGATGTTCCGCTGTTGGGATAACATAACGCGCCCCTGAGGCCTTAAATAATTTTGCCCACTCTTCTGGATTCCATTTACTCGCTGTAAATAATGGTACCATATCTTTGTAACCAAAATCGGGCATAGTGGCTCCAAATTTATTCAACATAAAACTGGTATATGCGTCTGGTTTTTTATACATGTGATTGGTTATGGCTTCTGCATAACCTTTGTGCTTGTCCTTGTATCCAGCAACACTGTATGGCCCCCAATGAATAAAAATACCGAACTTGCCATTTTGCCACCATGATGCTGGTTTGGCTTTTTTTAAGGACTCCCAAGTAGGTTCAAAATGAACAGATTCATTAACTGGTTTTTCATTTTTTTTTACCTTTACTTGCTTACATGAGAAGACAAAAATAAGGGCAAAAACTAAAAAAGATATTTTAAAATTATTCATATTACAAAAACGCTTTAACAGTCTCTAAATATTTTTCTTCATAGGGAACATAAGGTTGAGCTTTTCCTTTATTACTTCTTCCCTCTTCTACTATTTCTTTCATTTTTAAAGTCATAGACTTCACAACCTGTGGATGGTCTTTTACAACATTAACTAATTCTTTAAAATCATTAGACATATCAAATAATTGAATTTCTCCAGGATTAATTACTGGCTTATCTTTAGGATCTGTTCTTCTAGAACCTGCTTTTTCATGGAATATTAGTTTCCACTGATCCATTCGCAATGCGTAATACCCTTTATCTGAATGATGTACCACTGCACCACGAGCTTTATCTTCCTTTTGCTCCCCTTTAAGAACGGCTAAGAAACTTACACTATCCTCTGCTGCATGGTCCGGTAATTTTTCACCGTGGATTTCTGCCACAGTGGCCAATAAATCTGTAGTGCAACTTAGATAATCACTTTCTGTTGATTTAGATATAATCTTTGGCCACTTGACAATAAAGGGAACTCGGTGTCCACCCTCATATAATGTACCCTTAGTTCCTCTATATATATAACTAGAAAAATGCCCTTTTTCTTCCATAGGAGCCAACTTAGCTTGCGGTGAAACCCCATTATCAGCTGTAAAAATTACTAAGGTATTATCCAATTCTCCCAGTGCTTCCACTGCAGCTAATATCTGTCCTACTGTATCATCAACATCCATACAAAAATCACCGTGTGGTGCCAATTTACTTTTACCTTTAAAATTTTTACTAGGCACAATTGGTGAATGAGGTGCATTTAAAGGAAAATAAAGGAAGAAAGGTTGATTATCATTATTCCTCTTATGATTCTGCATCCAAGTCACCGCTTTGTCAGTAAAGGTTTGCATGACTTCATCTCGTTTGAAGTTTTTATCTACCCATCCTTTTTTACCTCCTGTTCCAAAATGCTTTTTAACCTCTTGATCACTAGGCATAAATATAAAATCGCCTTGGATTTTATCATTTTCTATGTAAGCATGAGGATCCATATTAAGTGATGCTGAAATACCAAAGTAATAATCAAAACCAAAGACGATAGGGCCATTTTTAATAGGTGCATTAAGATCGAGATTCTTTCCGCCTTTTTCAATTTTTTTACCGTCGTTCGAAGACCAATCCATCCCCAAATGCCATTTACCAACAGCTGCAGTAGCATACCCCTTAGATTTTAGATAACTTGCTACAGTCATCCTGCCAGTTTCAATCAAATGGGGTGTGTAAGCATGAGTTACTCCACGTTTTAATGAAGTTCTCCAAGCATATCGCCCTGTTAATATACCATAGCGAGTGGGTGTACAAACACTAGAGTTGGTATGGGCATCTGTAAATTTTATCCCATCTAAAGCCATTTGATCCAAATGGGGTGTTGGAAATTTACAATCGCTATTATACGTCCTAACATCACCAACCCCCATATCGTCTGCCAGGATATAGATAATGTTTGGACTTTTTTGACCAGAAAGCACTGAAGTTATTAATAGAATTAGTGAAAATAAAATTAAACGCACCTTAACTAGTATATTAAAGTTCCACCGTTAAACTCAATCTTGAAAGCATTAGCAATTTCACTTACACCAATTTCTGGATATTCAATTAATAATCCCTCATTAGATTGCGACCACTTCACTTCTTCTCCGGTTGCGACTAATGATATTTTAGAAATAGGCTTTGTAGCGAGTTTTAAATCATTTGTTAATGATGTTACCAAGGACTTCCCATTTTCTGGCTCACCTAATGCTATAGCAAATAGTGTTTTATTGTCTTTACTTCTAGTAAACCTAATATCTTCAGCGGTTACCCTTCTAAAATCCCATCTAAATCCAGAACTCCCTTTCTTGGCTTTTCCTTTTTTGAATATAATCATTTCTGTGGGTCCTTCAGCTGCAATTTTCCATCGTCTTGTAGCATAAATAGATTCACCATTTAATTTTAACCAAGCGCCCATGCCTTTCATTATCTCAACAGCCTGTGGGTCTACAGAGCCATCTCCTCTTGGTGTTAATGACATTAGCATAATCCCACCGCGACTTACCATATCTACTAAACTTCTAATTTGATATGGTGCTTTATCTTTGTAAAATTTATCATTGACGTAAGACCATGGATAGCTAATAGCGCGATCTGCCAACCAATATCCTTGAGGCTCTTTTTCCATGTCTCTACAGTTTTCATAACAACGTAGCCCAAAGCCAAGTGGAAAATTCCAAACTCTAGTTCCAGGTAATTTGTTACAAACCACAACATCCTTTTGTTTGTAATAATCTTCAAAAATATTTACAATAGTATCCTGAGGAACTACATTATTTTTAATTGAGCCTGACAAGCCATCAAACCAAAGGGCATCAGGCTTGTAATTATTTATTACCTCTCTAACTTTATTAGACCACTCTACGCCAAAATCTTCTTTAGACTCTTTATCAGGGTTCCTGTACATCCAACCATTCTTTTCATCATAAATATCCCATTTCTTTTTTTCCTCCTTTGTGTGATCTTTATCAAATACGTAGCCAAAAGTTCTTGCCATATGGAACGTTGCCAGTAACTTCATATCGGTTTTTCTAATTTCTTTGGCTATCTCTCCATAGATATCCTTTTTTGGTCCCATATCTTTAGAATCCCACTTGGTGTATTTTGAATCCCATAAGCAAAACCCATCATGATGTGCTAAACAAATACCACCAAACTTAGCACCACCGCCATGCATCACATCTACCCATTCTTTGGCATCAAATTTTTCAGCCTTGAACATTGGTATAAAATCCTTATATCCAAAATCTTCAATTTTACCATATTTAGCTTCGTGATATTTCTTAACACCCTTTCGATCTTCTCCGTTTGCCGCATACAGTTCTTTAATGTAATCTGGGCCCCCATGAGCAGGTACAGAATAAATACCCCAGTGTGTATACATTCCAAATTTGGCATCGATCATCCACTCGGGAATTTCTTTTTGTTTTAAGGCTTCCCATTTTGGAGATTTTGGAAGCTTCCAGTCTCTACCGTAAGTATCATCAACATTTTGTGCATTTCCCATTAATGAGAAAAAATAGAGCATACTTGCAATGTAAATCTGTCCTTGTAATTTCATTTTAGCTTATTTTAGATTTTCAGTAAATGTATTTTTAAAATAAATTTATGCAATTCTCAATTGTATCAAATACTAACACGATTAAAACAATACCAGTAAAATCAATACCTTCAAAAAGAATTTTAGAATAATTAGTACAAATGTGTGTTCTAACCAAAAACAGATATCACAATACAAATGTGTTACAATTTATGATAATGTAACGCAAGTGTTATAAAATGAAAGATTACACATTAATCTACAGTGAATTAAAAATTACATTTGGTTAATCTAAATAGGTAAGAAATAAATAATTATGAAAATTAAATTAAGCTTAACTACAAAAATTACTGGAGTTGCTTTATTGGCTTTGGTATTTATGGCTTTTAATGGCAAAAGTTTTGATTCTGAACAGCTCTTAAAAAAAGAAGCTACTATCAAAAAGAAAAAACCAAACATCATATTTCTATTAACAGACGATCAACGCTACAATGCTTTAGGCTGTATGGGTAATAAAGAAATACTAACACCTCATATTGACAAATTAGCAGAACAAGGCGTTGTGTTTACAAATAATTATAATAACACAGCTATATGCATGGGTAGTAGAGCTAGTATTATGACAGGCATGTACGAACACAAAACGGGTTGTAATTTTACCCATGGCCCTTTATCTAGGGAGAAATTTCAAAAATCCTACCCTGTATTATTAAGAGATGCTGGATATTACACAGGGTTTACTGGTAAATTTGGTTTTGCTGTTAAAGAAACGGGGTTAGAAAATAGCTCATACAATAAAAAAGAAGACATGCCAGAAGACGAATTTGATTGGTGGGCAGGATGGCCGTCTCAAGGGTATTATCAAACTGCTAAAAACGAACATATGGTAAAATATGCAGAGGAGTATCCTCATGTATCCACTGCTTTAGGTGCTGCTGCTGTAGATTTTCTTAAACAAGCGCAAAATCAAGACAAACCGTTTTGCTTATCGGTTAGTTTTAAAGCACCTCATTCTCCAGTTTCGCCAGACCCAAAATTTGACGACGTCTATGCAGGTAAAACATTTACAAAGCCAGAAAACTTTGGATTAAAAGGTGCTGAGCATTTACCAGAGCAATCTAAAAAAGGAAGACAATACGTTAAGTTGAGTAAAAAATATTTAAGTGATTATGACAAGGCTTTAGCAGACTATTACCAACTTATATATGGTGTTGATCAAGCTGTAGGAATGATTTATGCTGAACTTGACCAACAAGGATTGTTAGATAACACTATAATTATTTACACAACAGACAACGGCTACTATTTAGGCGCTCATGCTTTTGGTGGAAAAGTTTTACCTTATGAAGAAGGGGCTAGAGCCCCACTTATTGTTTCAGGACCTAAAAAATATATTAAAAATCCTGGCTCCCAATCCAATGCTTTAACAGGAAGTATAGACATGATGCCAACCATACTAGACTATGCTGGGGTTTCAATTCCAAGTAATATAGATGGTGTGAGTATTACACCAGTATTGAATGGCAAAACTGATTCTGTAAAATCACACCAAAAGATTCTACAAGTCTGGGGAACCAATGCAACACAATCATTATCTATTGTATCAGATGGCTTTAAATATTTGTATTGGTTTTATGGTGGCGAAGGCATGACTCCAACTGAAGAATTATACGATTTAAAAAATGACCCCATGGAGATGCACAATCTAGCATCTAATGCGAACCAACAAGAAACTTTGAATAAATTAAGAGCTATTTACGACCAGGAAGTCTTAAACTGGAAAAATGAACGCGTGGAAGGTCACAGTTACGAGATGTATGATGTTTTATTTGACAGACACATCCCATGGTCTGAAAAAACAGGACTGATGAGAAAGCCAAAAGAACCCAAGCAAATAGCTGCAAAAAATGCAAAAAAAGTAAAAAAACAAAAGAGTAAGAAAAATAAAAAAAATAAGCAGAAAGCATAATAACAAAAAAGAACTTCATTTTGAAGTTCTTTTTTGTTTCAACTGTTTGTGCATTTTATATTATAATATGTCATACTAATCTTACTTTTTGTTACAAACGTGCTTATTAAAACAACTATTGGAATATAATTTAGTACCCTCAATTAAATTATATACATCATGAATAAAATTACACTACTATTAATTCTATTAGTTCAATTTAGCTTTTCTCAAAGTCTCAGTCAATTTGTTCCATCTGATTTATATGCAGAGCATATTGATTGTACTTCTTCGGGATCATCATACAATAGCTATGATTTAGATAATAACGTTTTAACTATTCAAACAGATGATGCTACAATAAGTACTCTTCGCTTTACAGGTCAGATTAGATTTAAAAATGCAGCAGACAAAGGTTTAAAAATTTCTGGTGCTGACTTGACAAAGTCAGATATTTTCACATCAAACACTTCAGAATTTATTATTGATGGTTTTACAGGTGGTGACATTCAAGATGCTGCCACAACCGATTGCAATGGCATCTCTGTAGGTAAATTAAATTATGCTTTTTTTACTATAGATTTTAGTAATAACACGACATGGAATTCAAAATCTGGATATACTGA
>JBELHJ010000004.1:67097-73244 GCA_042091495.1 Bacteroidota bacterium | reverse complement strand
AGAAGTCATGGTTAAGCAATTAATGAGTAAATGAGAGATAAAAAATCCGCAACTTTAACATTACTAGTTAGTTACGGATTATTAAAGTACTCAAGGTGGGAATCGAACCCACACTTCCGAAGAAACTGGATTTTGAATCCAGCGCGTCTACCAATTCCGCCACTTGAGCAAAATAGTGGAGTGCAAAACTAACAATATTTTTTATTTTAACAACTAAATAAAATGCAATAATACTTTTGTGAATCAAATAAATTCATAAATTTGCAAACTCTTTAAAGATAGGCTTTTAAAGAGGACAACTACAACACAACTAAACTTAAAAATTTTGACGGAAGCTAAAATTTTTCCGTGTTCACAAAGCCACGAATTGGCGCAAGAAATTGCAGACAAATATGGCATTCCACTAGGAAAGGTGATCACGTCAACGTATAGCGATGGTGAATTTCAGCCATCCTTTGAAGAGTCTATTCGGGGGAATAGAATTTTCATTGTCGGGTCTACGCATCCCGAGCCCAAAAATTTAATGGAAATGTTACTCATGTTAGATGCCGCTAAGCGAGCTTCTGCAAGACACATTACCGCGGTTATGCCTTACTTTGGATGGGCAAGGCAGGACCGAAAAGATAAACCTAGAGTGCCTATAGCTGCTAAAATGATAGCTAAAATGCTTGAAGTAGCTGGTGCAACAAGGATAATAACCATGGATTTGCATGCGGACCAAATCCAAGGGTTCTTTGAAAGACCGGTAGATCATTTATTTGCATCTACTATATTTATGCCTTATCTAAGAAGTTTAAACTTAGATAAATTAACCATTGCATCTCCAGATATGGGTGGGTCTAAGCGTGCTTATAACTACTCTAAAGCTTTAGAGAGTGATGTGGTTATTTGTTACAAACAACGCGCTAAAGCCAATGTCATTTCCCACATGGAACTTATTGGTAATGTTACAGGTAAAAATGTAGTCCTTGTAGATGATATGGTGGATACAGCTGGAACATTAACTAGAGCTGCCGATTTAATGATGGAGCGTGGTGCACTTAGTGTAAGAGCTATTTGTACCCATGGCGTTTTATCTGGTAATGCTTATGAAAATATTAATAATTCGAAATTGGAAGAACTTATTGTAACCGATAGTATTCCAATTCAAATAAAAAAGAGTGACAAAATTAAAGTATTAAGTTGCTCGGACTTATTTGCTGATGTTATGAGACGTGTAAATGAAGAAAGGTCGATAAGTTCAAAATTTATAATTTAATTAAATTTTATATAAATGAAATCAATTACAATCAACGGATCTCAAAGAGAAAGCGTGGGCAAAAAAGCAACAAAAGCCTTACGTAATGCTGGACAGGTTCCTTGCGTTTTATACGGAAGTGAACAACCAGTGCATTTTGCAGCAGCAGAATTAGCGTTTTCAAAACTGGTATATACTCCAGATGCGCATACTGTTGTAATTAAACTAGACAACGGTACGTCATTTGACGCCGTTTTACAAGACATTCAGTTTCACCCTGTAACAGACAGAATTCTTCATATAGATTTCTATCAGTTATTCGCAGACAAAGAAATTGCAATGGATATTCCTGTGCACGTTATAGGAACATCACCAGGAGTTTTAAATGGTGGTAACTTAAGAAGAAACAGACGTAAGTTAAGAGTTAAAGCATTACCAGAAAATCTTCCAGATTTCTTAGAAGCTGATATCTCTAAACTTAAAATTGGAAGTAAATTATACATTACTGAGTTAGAAAATGACGGTTTTAAATTCCTTCATTCAGATAACACTGTAGTATGCCAGGTGAAACGTTCTAGAACTTCTGTAGATGATGAATTAGAAGAAGATGAAGATGAAACTGCAGCAGAAGGAACTGCTCCAGCTGAGGGTGCTGCCCCAGCTGAAGGTGCTGCTCCAGCAGAGGCTTAAATTAATAGTTTTTGTTAATTATATAAAAAGCATCCTATAATCGGATGCTTTTTTATTTTTGTATAAATGAAAATACTCTTAAAAACTATAGCAGGTCTCTTTAAGTCAAAATCTATCATAGAAACACCAGAAGAACTCATGAAAAAATTTTTAATTGTTGGGCTTGGAAATATTGGAGAGAAATATGATAATACCCGGCATAACATTGGCTTTAAAGTAGTAGACCAATTGGCTGAAAATGAAAAAATAACCTTTGAAACTCAAAAGCTAGGTGATTTAAGTAGTTTTAAATTTAAAGGCCGCACTTTTATACTTTTAAAACCATCGACATATATGAATCTTAGTGGTAAAGCTGTATTGTATTGGTTAACTAAAGAAAAAATACCATTGGAAAATCTGTTGGTAGTCACAGACGATTTAAACCTGCCTTTTGGAACCTTACGAATTAAAGCTAAAGGTAGTGATGGCGGACACAACGGTCTTAAAGACATTCAAGACAAATTAAATACCACTAAGTATAACCGTTTTAGATTTGGGATTAGTAATAGCTTTGGTAAAGGTCAACAAGTAAATTATGTACTTGGTGAGTGGTCTGAGGAGGAAAACACCCAATTAAAAGAACGCCTCAACATTGCTGCTGAGGCGATTAAATCTTTTGGCACTGCTGGATTAACAAATACCATGAATACATACAACGGTAAGTAATCTATTCTTTAATTATTTGCTTGTATGACTTTAAATTATTACTAGTAATTTCTAGTATATAAGCGCCATTAGATATATTGTTAAGTGGGATGGTTTTAGATCTGCTACTTAAAACAGGCCTTCCATTTATATCAAAAATCTTAAACCTTAAATTATTTATAGCTGTATTTATAATTAATGTATGTTTTACCGGATTTGGATACACTTTTATAGCATTTAATTGCTCTTGTGTAAGCACATGTAATACTTCATTTACAATAACAGTTCTAATTACTGTGGATGTATTACCTGAAGAATCTGATGCAGAATAGGTTTTTATATATTCCCCCGGTTGACTGGTGTCAACATTCCCAGATATATTAACAGTCACTGTAGAATCATAATTATCTATAGCACTAGCTCCTGGCTCTTCATACATATCCCCTTGATTAATTTCATAAGGGTTGTCTCCAACCAATGTAATTAAAGGCGCTTCATTATCTTTAACCACAACAGTTCTATACTTAGGAATTGATTCGTTACCAGAGGCATCAATGGCTATATAAGTTAAAGTGTAACCTCCCAGTAAAGAGGTATCTACAGTACCAGTTTCAATAACTTGTGGATTAGCATCATAGTTATCAGAAGCAGTATATCCAGGTTCAGCATAGGTAGAGAATACATCTATCTCTATTAAACTATTACCTATTAATTCAACCTCTGGAGCTACGTTGTCAATTACTGATATGGTTCTAGTAGCTTGTCCAGTATTTCCTGCCGCATCATTAACACTGTAAAGGACATCAAAGTCACCAATAACATCCATGGCTAATCCGCTGTTTGGAAGGTTAGTAGTATCTATGGTTATTGCATTTGTAAGATCACCATCGGTTTCATCTACAGCTGTAGCTCCAACTTCTACATAATCTGATCCTAACAAATAGGTTTCACTGCCTTGATTAACCGTTATAACTGGTGGAGTGACATCATTATTTGAAATAACTGTTGAACAAACCTCTAAACTATAATCATTTAAAACACCAGGATCTTCATTGTAAAAATCCCTTATTCCAATCACCCACGATCCTATAGCACTTTTTCCATCAAAAACAGAAAGTGAGGTGTCAGAAGGTCTAAATATACCTTGCGTAGGCTGACCACAGGCTATATCTGAAGCAGCCTCATCATCAAAAGTGATGTCTAAGTTGTCCTGATCTGTACAATTTCTTGAGAATACAATAGCCTGTGTACCATCGGGATGTTGTAATATAATTTGTAAATCACTAATGTAAGTGTGAGAAATATCAATGTTAAAATTTAAGTCATCAATTATGTTATCATCAACTATATCTACATACTGCACTAAAAAATCGCCAGGAACTTCAGCGCCTGCACCGTCTGGTATATTGAGTCCCAAATTTTCAGCTGAACTATAAGTTTCACAATTGGTTTCAACCATATAGTCGATAGTAAATGACGTCGTATTAACAGCATAAAAAATATGATTACTCCCTTTTACCATAACACGACAACCTATTGAGGGTATATTGGGTACTGTGATATCATAAGTGCCATTATTAGGCACACCTTGGGCAAGAATTTCGTCAAAAGTCTGGCCACCATTGGTAGATAATACAATGTCAACTTCACTTGCATTAATGCCATTAGCATCTGTACCTGCTACATCCCAAGTCACAGTTTGAGTACTTGCAGATGCCCACATTAAATTGGAGGTATTCTGAGAAGTCACTGAAAAACTTGATCCTGTATCAATAACCGTAACAACCATTTCATCTGTAGCTACCTGACCGGTTCCGTCATCCCCTACAAAACCGCTACCATTATCTCTAACGGTAAGTGCAAAATTTAAAGTTCTAGCTACAGAAGGTGTAACTTCCCATGTTGATGATAAATTACCCCCAACTACAGTTTCTAATTTTGGAAAATATCGGATTGGATCTGAAGAGGGTAAAATAGAACGATAAAGAGGCCCATAAGTCCAATTGGATTCAGGTGCTGTGTTTTGTGGTGCTTGTTCATAATCATTTTGTGACCAATTATACGTTAAGGTTTCTAAACCATCTGGATCTGTAGCCACACCTGTGAGGTAAAAGGGGGTATTGGTTGGGATGATGTAGTCACTCCCTGCATCCGCTGTTGGCGGTTGATTTTGTATTGGTACACCAACATCACAAATTGAAACAATTATACCTTCAAAAGGATTTGCCCCTGTTTTTATATACCCTCCAACATCTCTTATATTAACAAAATTAAAATGGGCATCACTGTTATTCTGCACATTAGGTGCACAAATACCTGCATACCCCATAATTGAACTTCCGCTTCCGGGTTCAACTTCTGTATTATAACCTGATCGACTACAAACATTCATGGTGTGAAAACCATAAAACTGGTGACCCATTTCATGTGCTACATAATCAATGTAAAAAGGATCTCCAATAGGATTTCCAGAACCGGTCCAACCTCTGCCTTTATGAAAATCATTTTGAGAGTCAGCAGCACAAACACAACCTAAACATCCAGCGTCTCCACTACTATCCATATCGTTATAATTATGGCCTATGTCATAATTTTCTACCCCTATAACATCATCCAGAGTAATAGCTGTAGTAGTATTAAATTCGTTTGTCCATGGATCGGTTGCACTGTCCAAGTAAATTACATCATCATTGTTGGCCACTAATTCTAACCTGATACCAAAATCACGTTCGTAAATTTCATTTACGCGATTTATTGAAGTTACCATAGCCGCTAAAACATTAGTTTTTTGTTCTATTTCTGTACCATTTCCGGCAAAAAATTGAGCATACTCACCTGTACAACTTAAAGCTAACCTATACTTACGTAGCTTTTGATCGTTTATATCGCTAAAATTAGATGTTTTAGAATTTTGATGTCTTGCAAATTCTTTGTTATCTACTTCAACTTCACACATAAAATCTGAATCAACATCCTTAATTTTATTTCTTAAATAAACCATGTGAATATCACGGTTTTCTTCAAAAGGCTCAACGTAAAGCGCACTTCTTTTTCCTGAAGACGACAATGCATGTAACCCTAGTGGTCCAATACTAAAACGTATTGTAGCGGATGGGTCTGTTACACCAACACCTTTGTAAGTCCTTATTGAAGGGTACTTATTTTGCAAATCAGGATGCATAATAGAAGATTCTACAACATTAAATTCCTCAAACGAAGATGAAGATGTTGGAATTTTGATTCTAACTGATCCTTTTTTACGTGATTGAGAGTTTCTATTAAGATCTTCTTTTAATGTTTTAAGATTTATCTTAAATAAATCATGTTCAACTAAAAAGTTGGTCTTGTTTGATATTTTTTTTATCTGAGTATTTGACGATTTAGAAAATGATGTCCAGTATGGTATCTTCTGAGAATATCCCACGAAAACAAAAAATAATACAATAACTATTGATAATTGCTTTTTCATCTAATGTAGATTTTATGTAAGATAAGTCATAATGACAAAATCCATTTTCTAATTAACACATAATTAA
>JBELHJ010000004.1:41882-66997 GCA_042091495.1 Bacteroidota bacterium | reverse complement strand
TTATGTAAGATAAGTCATAATGACAAAATCCATTTTCTAATTAACACATAATTAAGCTACTAGCTAACTAAATTAGATAAAAAACAATAATATATAGTTAAATATATATAATGAATAGTTTAATAGCATACTAATTCAATATCATTGGTTTAAAACTTAAGCACCTTTGACAATCAACTATTCAACTGATTTATTTGATTTTCGATATAGAAATCTAAAACTATCTAATTAAGAATAATACGTTTCACTTTAGTCTGATTATTCTGAGTGATCTTTATAAAATATAAACCCCGTTTATACTGACTTACATCTATATTTTGAAAGGAGTTATTTGCTTTTTGCTCATCTAATACTATCCTACCATTTACATCATATAACTTAATATTATATCCTTCATTAGATTTAGTAATCATATTTAAGTATAGTAGTGATTGAGCAGGATTTGGATAAACTTTAAAATTAATGGAATTTAAAGAAGCATTGGATAATTCTACTTCTTCAAAACAAAGCTCTAGTGACCAATTATTTAAAATTCCTACATCACCTGGTCCGTGATCTCCTATTTTTAAAGTCCAATCACCTTCAGCAATATTATCATAAAACGTAGCTATAGAATCTTTGAATGAATTATAATAGCTAAAACTGCCCGTATTTGAACAATCAAAAGGTTCCCCCTCATGATCAAAAACAACTTTAAGATCAGCTTCAGAACTACAATCTCTTCGCTTCATTAACTCAACCATAGTACCCTCTGGATTCACCAATGCAATTTCAAGATCTCCAATGTAACTGTGGGTGACATCTATGGTTAAATTAACATCAACAAGTTTTCCTGGTTTTGATGGCACATTAACAGATGATTCAATAGCGTAATTATCTGTATTATCAGTAATATTGTAATCTGTAGTATTTTCAAAAGTAAAACAACTACGATTAACAAAGTATCCTATTTCTACAAACCCTTCATTTATAGCGTAAAAAATATTATCTCTAGCTTTAACCATTATCTTATAACCAAACCCTTTAATATCTGGGACAGTAACATCGTAACTCCCATTATTGGGAACATTTTCAGCCAAGATTACATCAAAAGTTTGACCATCATTAACAGACATTAAAATATCAACATGAGAAACATTAATACCATTACTACTAGTACCAGCAACATTCCAGACAACTGTTTCTTGTGCCCCTACATCCCATGAATGTCTCTCATTCTGAGAGGTGACTTCGAAGGCACTCCCTGTTTCAATAACAGTTACTTTCATTAAATCTGCATCTACTTGTCCGATACCATTATCTCCGGAAAATCCACTTCCATTATCTCTTACTGTAAAAGCAAAATTTAATGTTCTTGCTACCGAAGGTGTCACTTCCCAAGTAGTTCTAATTTTTCCATTAACCACTTGACTTAATTCAGGAAAATATCTGGTAGGAGAAGACGATGGTAAAAGTGAACGGTATAGAGCCCCTTGTGCCCAATCTGACTGAGGAGCTGTGTCTCCAGGAGGGAAATTTGGATCATTTTGAGACCAGTTATAGGTTAAAGAATTTAAACCATCACCATCTGAAGCTGAACCTGTCAATACAAATGCTGTATTTGTTGGAATAGTATAATCTGGCCCTGCATTAGCAATTGGAGCCTGATTAGCAATTGGAAAAACTCCGGCACATGAAGCACCTGTTTCATTAATCACATAATCGGCAATTTGTTTGATATTAACATAATTAAAATGAGCATCGGAATTGAATTGAACATTTGGATTACATATCCCTGCGTATCCCATAATAGAACTTCCACTTCCAGGCTCAACCTCAGAACCCGTAAATTGATTACCACGATCACATTTATTCATAGTATGATAAGCTCCGAATTGATGCCCCATTTCATGACATACATAATCAATATAAAAGGGATCACCAGTAGGATCAGGAAGTCCTGTATAGCCTCTACCTTTATGTGATGATGATTGTGACGCCTGTTTACAAACACAACCTATACAACCCGCTGAACCACCATCCGAAGTATTAAAATTATGTCCAATATCATAATTGTTTACACCAATTACTTCATCAAGAGTTTCAGCTGTTTTTGTATTATATTCTCCACCCCAAGGATCTGTTGATGCGTCTAGATAAATTACATCATCCATATTATCTACAAAAACTAAACGTATTCCTAAATCACGTTCATATATTTCATTAACACGATTTATAGCTTTAGTCATTTCTGCCAGGACATTTGCTTTTTGTTGCACTTCAGTACCATTCCCTTTGAATAAATTAGCATACTCTCCTGTACAACTCAACGCCAATCTAAAAGTTCTTAGTTTAGAATCTTCAAATAAATTAACATCATTTGTCACTGCTCTGTTTGAAATTTTTGAACTTACCTCTTCTAAGTCTAATGTAGAGGACGATTCCGTAAAACAATCTAACCCAATTTTCTGTGTTCCATAATACCCTCTATCAAAAACTTTATAAACGTCACTTTCTTTTGATTCTGGCTCAATGTAATGTACTTTACCACTATTGTCATGAAGTAATGCGTGAAGTCCAATCTGAGACACACTAAATCTTAGTGTTGCTAATGGATTATCAATACCAGTCCCTTTGTAAGTTTTAATTTGTGGATATTTTTTTGCTAATCCAGGAGCAAATATTGAAGATTCTGTAACATTAAATGCAACTAAATCACCATTTACAAGAGGAAAATTTATTTTAATTACCTCATTGTTTTTTAACCCTTTCAGTGCTTTTTTTAAAGCTTCTTTTTGCAATTTGTAAAAAACAATATGGTCTTGATTTGATTTAAACTTATTGTCTGGTTTACCATTAGTAGAATACGTATCATTTAATGACCAAATGTTTAATGGAGTTTGTGAATGGAGTACAAGGCTAAAAAAAAGTAGTACGGGGATAATACACTTTGTCTTGAAGTTGTTCATGTAGATTTATATTTGAGGCTACAAAAATAAATTAATTAAATGTAATTTTGACATTCACATTAAAGAGAATTGAATTTTTTTTAAATGCTCAATTAACTAATTTTACAAACAAAAATTGAAAGTTTACAACGCTTTAAAAGACTATAACAATCACCCTTCGGTAATTACCATTGGAACGTTTGATGGCGTTCATCTTGGTCATAAAAAAATTATTGAAAGGCTTTGTGAATTTGGTCAAAATAACCAACTCAACAGTCTTATCTTAACCTTTTTTCCTCATCCTAGAATGGTTTTAAATAAAGACTATAATCTAAAACTGTTGAGTACCATAGAAGAGAAAAAAACGCGGCTGGAAGCCCTCGGTGTAGATGCCTTGGTTATTGAACCTTTTACAATTGATTTTGCCAATCTATCTGCAGAAGACTACGTAAAAACAGTTCTGGTTGAACAACTTAATGCCAAACATATCATTATTGGATATGATCATAGGTTTGGAAAAAATAGAACGGCTAATATCGACGATTTAAAATTTTACGGGTCATCTCTCGGTTTTACAGTTGAAGAAATTCCTGCTGAAGACATCGAAGCTGTATCAATTAGTTCAACAAAAATCCGACATGCACTTCATGAAGGACTCATTGAAAAAGCTAACCGTTATTTGGGAGATCATTATACCATCCAAGGGATGGTTGTTAAAGGGAAAGGTATAGGTAAATCTCTAAATTATCCTACAGCAAACATTCAAATTAATTCTGATTTAAAGTTGATTCCTAAGCATGGCGTTTACATAGTAAAATGTTTAATCGACAACAAATTTTGTTGGGGGATGATGAATATTGGAGTAAACCCTACTTTTGATAATAATGAATTATCTATTGAAGTTCATTTTTTAGATTATGATGGTGACCTTTATGGAAACGCTTTAAACATAGAATTATTAAAACATTTGAGAAACGAAAAAAAATTTAATTCCATTGAAAATCTCAAAAACCAAATAGCTTTAGATGAAAGTCAAACAAGAGACTTCATAAAAAACCATGTTTAACCGGTTCTTTTTTAAACCCATTAACAATAGCGCTCTAATTGTATTTAGAATAATTTTAGGAGCTCTTATAGCTATCGAAAGTTTTGGAGCTATTGCTACCGGTTGGGTTAAACGCGTTTTCATTGAGCCGCAATTTACTTTTAGTTTTGTTGGTTTTGAGTGGTTACAACCTATAGAAGGCAATGGCATGTATTACTACTATGTAATTATGGGCCTTCTTGGGATATGCATCAGTATTGGATACAAATACCGTTGGAGTATGCTGGGATTTGCATTCCTATGGTCTGGTTCGTATCTAATGCAAAAATCATCATACAAT
Source organism: Bacteroidota bacterium (assembly GCA_042091495.1). GTDB lineage: Bacteria > Bacteroidota > Bacteroidia > Flavobacteriales > Flavobacteriaceae > JBELHJ01. The sequence continues at coordinate 62,685 of JBELHJ010000004.1, read as the reverse complement.
AACCATTATTATTTGCTAATGCTAATTGCCTATATAATGTGTTTTTTACCAGCTAACAAAAGACTTTCACTGGATGTAAAAATTAATCCAAAAAGTTATAATGCCTTAATGCCAAACTGGTGTTTAGTTCTTATAATTTGTCAATTATGGATAGTTTATACATTTGGAGCTCTAGCTAAAATTTATCCCGATTGGTTAAATGGAACCACAATGGAAATTTTAATGCGAAACAAAGCAGACTACTTCTTAATTGGTAGATTATTGCAATCTGAAAATTTACAATTGTTTTTAACCTATGGAGGTATTCTTTTTGATGGGTTAATAATTCCTATTTTGCTTTTTAGACCCACTCGTATTTTTGGGGTAATTACTTCTTTTTTCTTCCATCTTTTCAACGCAATTGTATTTCAAATTGGAATTTTCCCATTCTTATCATTAGGGTTTTTGATATTTTTCATTCAACCAGAAAGAGTGGAAAAAATCTTTTTTAAATCAAAAAACCAACAAACAAAAAATCTAAATTTCAACTACAAAAAATTGACAAAATTATGCATTGTTACTTATCTAATCATTCAGATTGTTCTTCCATTAAGACATTGGCTTATTAAAGATGATGTTTTATGGACAGAAGAAGGACACAGATTGGCTTGGAGAATGATGTTAAGAGCCAAAACAGGAGTTTGTAAGGTTCATATATTCAACCATACTTACAACCGTAATTTTAAAGTCAAACTCAATAAATACCTCACTGCGAAGCAACAAAAAAATCTGGCTACAAAACCTGATTTCATGTGGCAATTTGCTCAACGGCTAAAAAAAGAATACGCAAATAAAGGTGATAGTATATCGGTCTATATACATAGTAAAGTAAGTGTTAATGGTAAACCATATAAAACCTTTATTGATTCCAAAAAAGACTTAGCAGCAACTTCATGGAGTCACTTCAAACATCACCCATGGATTTTACCCTCAAATGCGCCATAATATTTGAGCCAATTTAGTAAGTTTGTAGCTTAAATTTTATACCATGTTACAAGTTCCTTACATCAAAGCAAATAGAGAGAATGCTATTGACCAGTTAGCTAAGCGAAATATTGATGCAGCTCCTCTTTTTGATGAGGTATTGGCTTTGGATGAAAAACGCAGACAGACCCAAACAAAATTAGATCAAGTTTTATCAGAATCAAATACGCTTTCAAAAGAAATAGGAATACTTTTTAAAAATGGTGAAACTCAAAAAGCAAATCTTCTTAAAGAAAAAACAGGTCAGCTTAAAGAGACATCAAAATCCTTGACTGATTTGCTTAGTCAAACTGCTGACGCCCTCAATGAATTATTGTATAAAATTCCTAATATCCCTCATGATAGTGTTCCTTCAGGGAATTCAGACGAAGACAATCTTGAGGTTTATTCTGAAGGTAAAATTCCTCAGTTATTTGATGGTGCCCTTCCGCATTGGGAACTTGCAAAAAAATATGATATTATAGATTTTGAATTGGGTAATAAAATTACTGGAGCTGGATTTCCAGTCTATAAAGGTAAAGGTGCCAGATTACAAAGAGCCTTGATCAGTTATTTTTTAGATAAAAATACGGAAGCAGGTTATAAAGAATATCAATTGCCTCATCTTGTGAATGAAGCTTCAGGTTTTGGAACTGGGCAATTACCAGATAAAGAAGGACAAATGTACCATGTTACCGAAGATAATTTATACCTTATCCCAACAGCTGAAGTACCTGCTACTAATTTGTTTAGAGGTGATTTAGTGAGCGCTTCTGATTTACCTATCACCGCTACCGGATATACGCCATGCTTTAGAAGAGAAGCTGGAAGTTATGGAGCTCATGTTAGAGGCCTTAACAGACTGCACCAATTTGATAAAGTTGAAATTTTAAGAATTGAACACCCAGACCAATCCTATTCAGCCCTTGATGGCATGGTAGATCACGTGAAATCTATTTTAAAAGATTTGAAGTTACCATATCGTATTTTAAGACTTTGTGGAGGAGACCTTGGATTTACTGCGACTTTGACCTATGATTTTGAAGTATTCTCAACCGCTCAAGATAAATGGTTAGAAATTTCATCTGTTTCTAATTTTGAAACCTTTCAAGCTAACAGATTAAAATTACGTTTTAAAAATAAAGAAGGGAAAAATGAATTATGTCACACACTTAATGGAAGCGCATTAGCTTTACCAAGAGTATTGGCTGGAATTCTTGAAAATTATCAAACTCCTGATGGGATTAAAATACCTGAAGTATTAATTCCATATACTGGATTTAACATTATAGATTAAATCCATTTATTTTTTTAATGCCAGATTTTATCTGGCATTTTTATTTTATATGTATCTTGAATTTATGAAGCAGTGCATTCTTTATTTATTTTTAATTTTTACAATGGCAATAAATGCCCAAAATGCAATAAAAGCGGATGAGGCTTTCAAAGAATCAAAATTTACTGAGGCATTAGAAATGTATCAGGCACTGCTTAAAAAAAGCCCCAAAAGTTATTCCTACACTACGAGAATTATTTCATGTTTTCAGCAATTAGAACGCTATAAGGAAGCAAAAGTGCTTATAGAAAAAACCATGCTGATTAATAACTCTAAAGCCCTATTAGTTTATCTAGGTTATAATTATTTGTTAATGGGAAAAGAGAATATGGCTGACTCTACATTTGAAAAATGTCATGAAAGTATTGTGCAAAATACTAACAATGTTTACGTAGTTGCGAGACAATTTGAACAATTTGGATTAATAGATAAAGCAGTTAAATCCTATGAAATAGCAGCTGAACTATCTGAAAATCCTAACTTTCAAATAAACTTGGCTAGACTTTATGGTGAGCAAGGGAATATAAGTTTAATGATTGATACTTACATTAATTACTTAAAAATAGACCCCTCAGCTCTTAACACTATAAAAGTTAAACTATATCCATTTCTTACAGAAGAAAAAATTAATCAAAACAATCAACTACTTAAAGAAAAGCTTGTTTTAAATATTCAGCAAGATCCTGATACTACCTACAATAAATTACTAAGCTGGCTATACATTATTGAAAAGCAATACAAAAAAGCATTTATTCAAGAAAAAGCAATTCTAAGCAGAGAGGAAGGAACTTACTATCAATTAATAGAATTAGCCAGACTTACTGAGAAATCAGGAGATTTTAACCTAGCGTCTTCTATATATAATTTCATTATTGAACGATGTCCATCAATTGATATACAGTTATTGGCAAATCAAAAATCATTAAATATAAAAGTTAATGATGCCAACAAGGAACAATATCCTGAAATCAACCTATTATATGAGACTCTCATATTGAAATACAATCAAAACCGAGCATTGGTGCCAATAATTATTGATTATGCCAGGTTTTTATGTTTTGAACAAGGGAATTCAGTTGAGGCCACTTCAATTTTAAAAGAAAAGCTTAATATTTCCTACCCAATAACATCTATAGCTCAAATAAAATTAGCACTAGGAGACATTTTAGTATATCAAGAACGTTTTGACGAGGCATTAATCTACTATACTCAGGTTCAATTATCACTAAAAAACAGCCCAATTGCTCAAGAAGCACGATTTCGGGTCGCCAAGACCAGTTTTTATAAAGGCGATTTTAAATGGGCAGAGACGCAATTAAAAGTTTTAAAATCCTCAATTTCTCAACTCATTGCTAATGATGCACTTGAGCTTAAACTTGTAATTTCAGATCATAAATACGAAGACTCTTTACAAGTGGCCCTAAATGCTTTTTCTAAAGCCAGTCTTTTACAGTTTCAAAAAAAAACCACAAAAGCTATAGAGGTTCTTAGTAATATTACAGAAAACCACAAAGAAGAGGCCATTGTAGATGATGCTATCTTTAAAATGGGCTCTATTTATGAAACCCAAAAAAAATATGATAAAGCTATTGAGAATTATACCAAAATTATTGAAGAATTTAAAGAGAGTATTTTATTAGATGATGCTTATTATAGACTTGGTATTCTTTATGAAACTATATTTAACAATACAGAAGAAGCTAAAAGATGTTATGAATATATCCTATTTAATTTAGAAAATAGTATTCATCTTGTTGAATCAAGAAAACGCTACAGAAGTTTAATGCCTGATATCTGATAATTCCATCAAAAGGCATTAAAACTTTTTAATTTCTAATAAAGTGTCTTTTTTTGCATAAAATATTTTGAGTATGATTATATACAATGTAACAGTTAATATACACGATAGTATAGTTGATCAATGGTTAGTGTGGATTAAAGAACATATTCCTCAAGTATTAGCTACAGGAAAGTTTTCAGAAGCTAAACTCACAAAAGTGTTGGTTGAGGAGCAAATGGGAGGACAGACTTATTCCATTCAATATCGCGCTATTTCTAAAGAAGCGCTTAAAGCTTATTATGAAAATGATGCTGAAAAACTTAGGAAAGATGGATTATCTAAGTTTGGAGATAAAATGCTAGCTTTTAGAACAGAACTTGAAATAGTAGATGAATACACCGTAAATTTTAATTAAACCTGTAATGACTGTCAAGGCGAAAAAACATCTGGGACAACATTTTTTAAGAGATGAAAATATTGCTCAAAAAATAGCAGATTCTCTGAGTCTTAAAAACTACGAAAATATACTTGAAATAGGCCCTGGAATGGGGGTCTTGACAAAATATCTCTTGGACAAGAAAGTAACAACTCATGTTATAGAAATTGACAAAGAGTCGGTCGCATATCTAAAAAGTAATTTTTTAACTCTTGCAAATCGTGTGATTGAAGAGGATTTTTTAAAATATGATTTGAAATGTATTTTTAATGATCAACCTTTTGCCATAATTGGCAATTATCCATACAATATCTCCTCTCAAATTGTTTTTAAAACACTTGAAATGCGAGATCAAATTCCTGAATTTTCAGGAATGTTTCAAAAAGAAGTTGCTCAAAGAATTTGTGAAAAAAAAGGCAGTAAATCTTACGGAATACTTTCTGTATTGGTGCAAGCATTCTATGATGCTGAATATCTTTTTACTGTACCTCCTCATGTTTTTAATCCGCCTCCTAAAGTAGATTCTGGTGTTCTAATTTTGAAAAGGAAAGCAGATTTTAAACTCGCTTGTGATGAAAAACTTTTCTTTAAAGTAGTAAAGAGTGCTTTTAATCAAAGAAGAAAAACATTGAGAAATAGCTTAAAAGTTTTCAACTTAACAGATAATTTAAAAGCAAATAGTATATTTGACTTGAGACCTGAGCAAATCAGTGTCGAAGACTTTATAAATCTCACTTTATTAATTCAAACTATTAACTAATCTATAATTTAGAAACGTTTGATTGATCAAAATCAAAATATTCAGTTTAAACTTAACTCAGAGCTCATTGACCATGTACAAGGTCTTATTGGCATCAAAGATGATCAGGGTATCAAGAAGTTATTTAATGATTTTCATTATGCAGATATTGCTGAAATTTTAAATGAACTGAATTTTGAGGAAAGCATCTATGTGATCAAACTTCTTGACTCAAAAAAAACTTCGGATGTTTTAACTGAAATTGATGAGGATATTAGAGAAAAAATTCTGGATCGTCTTTCTAATAAAGAAATTGCTGAAGAAATTGAAGAATTAGATACTGATGATGCCACAGATATTATTGCTGAGCTTCCTGTTGAACGTCAAGAAGATGTAATTTCTAAAATTGAAGATGAAGAACTTAAGGCTGAAATTAAAGAGTTACTAAATTATGATGAAGACTCTGCGGGTGGACTTATGGCAAAGGAGCTCGTTAAAGTTTACGAGACTTGGACTGTTGGCGGTTGTTTAAGAAAAATTAGAGCCCAAGCAGAAAATGTAACTCGCGTACATTCTATATATGTCGTAACTAAAAAAGAGGAACTAATTGGTCGTCTTTCTTTAAAAGACTTAATTACAGCTAAAAGTGATCAAAAAATTGCTGACATCTATATTTCAAATGTCGATTATGCTAACGTAAATGACGATGTTGAAGATGTCGCTAAAATTATGACAAAATATGATTTAGAAGCCATTCCAGTTACTGATGATAATAGAATTTTATTAGGTAGAATAACCATTGATGATATTGTTGATGTTATTAAAGAAGAAGCTGACAAAGACTATCAGTTAGCAGCAGGTATATATCAAGATGTTGAGGCTGATGACAGTGTTTTTGAGCTTACAAAAGCAAGACTTCCTTGGTTAGTTCTTGGTTTGTTTGGTGGATTAGGAAGTGTTTTTATAATGAGCGGATTTGATCACATTATGGAATCTGTACCTGAGTTGTTTTTCTATACCCCGCTCATTGCTGCAATGGCAGGAAATGTTGGCGTTCAATCGAGTGCAATTATTGTTCAAGGATTGGCAAACAATAATGTAAAAGGGAGTTTATTTTTCAGATTACTAAAAGAAGTGGGGTTAAGTTTAATTAACGGATTTACGCTAGCCCTGTTAGTTATTTTATTTGGCTACATTATTAATCAAGAACTTGTACATAGTATTGCTATAGCTATTTCAATGATGAGTGTTATCATTGTAGCTGCATTAATTGGCACATTTGTACCTATAATTTTAGATAAAAAAGGAATTGATCCAGCTATTGCTACAGGACCTTTTATCACAACTAGTAATGATATTCTGGGTATTTATTTGTTTTTCATAATTTCTGAATTCATAATTGGATTTTAATTATGTATCCATGAAAGTACTTCATCTAGATAGCAACCATTCGCTGCTTCTTACAGCACTTGAAAAACTTAATATTAATAATCATTGTGACTTTTCATCATCTAAAAATACCATTGAAAATATTATTGGGGAATTTCATGGTATTGTAATTAGAAGTCGATTCACAATTGATCGACAGTTTATAGATAAAGCTATAAACTTGAAGTTTATCGCTAGAGTTGGTGCCGGACTAGAAAACATAGATACTGATTATGCCAAATCTAAAGGGATTCATCTTATTTCAGCTCCTGAAGGCAATAGGAATGCTGTAGGAGAACATACTCTAGGGTTGTTACTAAATCTTACCAATAAAATTACTAGAGCTAACAACGAAGTTAAAGAAGGCATTTGGCAAAGAGAAATCAATAGAGGTTTTGAACTTGAAGGAAAAACTATTGGTATTATAGGCTATGGAAATATGGGTAAAGCATTTGCAAAAAAACTTATAGGATTTGATTGTGATGTTATTTGTTACGATATAGAACCTGAGGTTGGTGATGAATTAGCAGAACAAGTTTCACTTAAAGAATTTAAAAAACGCGTGGATGTAATTAGCCTTCATACACCACAAAATGAAAGTTCAATACAATTAATAAATGCATCGTTTATTGATAGTGTATCAAAATCTTTTTGGTTAATAAACACAGCTAGAGGCAGCAGTGTTATTACTAAAGACGTTTTAAACGCTATTAATAGTGGTAAAATTTTAGGAGCAGGACTAGATGTTCTAGAATATGAAAAGACATCTTTTGAATCATTATTTAACAGTAGCAATCCTGATGAAAATTTTTCAAACCTAATCGCTTCTGAAAAAGTTATTTTGACACCTCACGTCGCAGGTTGGACCTATGAAAGTCATGAAAAACTAGCACAAGTTATCGTTGACAAAATTAAAATCTTATTCTTTCACTAAGAAGACTGATTATTGTAAACTTTTTCAAGCTCAGCCTGAAACTCTTCCATTACTGGTCTAACTGTACTATCTGGAAGATCAGAAATTCTGATATACATTAGACCATCAATGGCATTATTAAACAAAGGATCTACATTGAAAGCAATAACTCTGGCATTTTGTTTAATATACTTTTTAATCAATACAGGCAACCTTAAATTTCCTGGCTCAACCTCATCAATAATCTTATCAAATTTATTAAGATCTGCTTTAGAAGCGTCAAAAATAAAATCTTTATCAGCATCCTTTAGTCTAACTTTAAACTCCTTTTTGGGTGATACATATTGAGCCACATAGGGGTCATAAAAATGAGACTTCATAAACTCAATCATTAGTGACTTGGAAAAATTAGTAAATTTATTACTAATGCTTACACCGCCAATAAGATAATTATGTTCTGGATAGCGAAGTGTTGTATGAACAATACCTTTCCAAAGTAAAAATAATGGCATGGGCTTTTGTTGAAATTCTTTAATAATGAAAGCCCTTCCCATTTCAATTGACTCACTCATCATTTTATGAAGTTCAGGTTCAAATCTAAAAAGGTCTTGTAAATAGAATCCGTTAATCCCATAAGCTTTATAAATCTGAGACCCTAACCCCATTCTATAAGCTCCTGCAATAACTTTTGAATCATTATCCCATAAAAACATGTGATGATAATAGATATCAAAAGAGTCCAAGTCAATTGACTCATTAGTTCCTTCTCCAATTTCTCGAAAAGTGATTTCTCTCAGTCGTCCTATTTCTTTTAATCCATTAGGGATATCATCTGCATGAGCTAAAAACACCTCATAGCTTTTACTTTGTAAAAGACGCTTGTTATTCTGTCTCAAAACCTCAACCTCTTTCTGTATTAATTCCGAAGCAATAGGTGTTACAATATTTTTGGGAGTTTTAGGTAACTTTAAGGTCGATGTTAAATTATCTAGGAATTTCTCTTTCGGATCAAAAGAATTAGATAACATGTAGGTCTTTTTCCTTAAAAATTCTGATAATGTAGCAACAGAATCATGCTCTAATTGTTCTTTTACAGCTATAGGCTTCCCTATCCTTACTCTTATGGTTCTTCGCTTTTGAGTTAATAACTCTGAAGGTAATTTAGCCGTTCTAAATGTGTCACTAATTTTGGAGAGCTTATAAAACAGCTTACTATTTTTAGCATGAAAATAAATAGGAACTACAGGAACTTCAGAACGTTTAATTAATTTAATTGCTGCTTCTTCCCATGGTTTATCTACTAAAAGTTTACCATCTTTATAAGTGGATACTTCTCCAGCTGGAAAAATCCCTAGTGGATGACCTTCATTAAGATGCTTTAAAGCATTTTTAAAACCTGTGACACTAGACTTAACATCTTTTCTATCTTCAAAAGGATTAACAGGAAGAATATAAGGTTTTAGTGGTTCAATCCTGTGAAGTAAAAAATTAGCCATAATCTTGAAATCACTTCTGTTTTCTAGAAGTAGTTTCAATAATAAAATCCCATCTATTCCTCCAAGAGGATGATTAGAAACTGTAATATATGGACCTTCTTTAGGGAGTCTCTTAAAATCTTCTTCAGGAATTTCGAACTTAATTTTAAACTCACCTAATAAACCATCAATAAACTCTAGTTTTTCAAGATGCCTATTGCGGTTGTAAATTTTGTTAAGTGTAGATATTTTTAAAAGCTTTAATAAGATCCACCCTATAAATGTTCCTAAAAAACCAAACCTGTCCATTTTGACAGCTTTAGCAATCTCTTTCGAAGAGACGAGTCCTTTTGTAATAGAATGATTAGTCATTTAAAATATCGAAAACCTATCGAGCTACTAGCTGAATTGTTTCTTGAGTTAACTGCTTTAAAACAATATCTTTTTCAGATTCTATTTGTTTAACAGCCTCGTCATTGTAATGTCTTACGGTATAAAGTGATACATTTTCATAACAATTAACTCTAAATTTAGCTTTTAACTTTACCAGTAATTCATCTAATTTATTGTATTTGTTGTCAAAACAAACAGAGAAGCTAATAGCTGAATTTTGAATAACATCAACTTTCATTTTATGAAGGTGTAATAAATTAAAAATTTCACTAATATTCTCTTCAACAATATATGAAAAATCAAGAGAGGAAAGGGCAATCATTACTTGATTTTTCTTAACAATAAAACAAGGTATAGCAGGCTCAATACCAATTCCTTTGGTCACTTTTGTGCCTTTAGCATCTGGATTTAAAAATGATTTTACGTGAAGTGGAATTTCTTTTTTCTGAAGAGGTTGTAGTGTTTTAGGGTGTATCACCGAAGCCCCGTAAAAAGCTAACTCAATAGCTTCTCTATAAGAAATTGTATTTAGTAATTGGGTGTCATTAAATGCTCTTGGATCTGCATTTAAAACACCTGGAACGTCTTTCCAAATTGTTACACTCTCGGCGTTTAAACAAAATGCAAAAATAGCTGCAGTATAATCACTACCTTCTCTACCTAAAGTTGTGGTAAAATTATTAGAATCACTTCCTAAGAACCCCTGAGTAATAACCAATCCCGTATTAGAAAATTGCATAGAAATTAGTTCTTGTGTCAACACCCAATTAACATTACCTGTTCTGTAATAATTATCTGTTTTAATAACTTCTCTGGCATCTTTCCATGTGTTTTTAACACCAACTTCGTTTAGATATGCACTAACTATAGTGGTTGAGACCAGTTCCCCATAACCAATAATCTGATCATATACATAGTTATAGTCAGGAGATTTATTCCAATCCATGAAACCTGTTAGTTCATTAAATAGTCTCAACACCTGTTTCTTTACAGGATGAGTTTCACTTTCAAATAAATCAGAGATAATGTTTAAATGAAAATCAAGAACGAATTCAACAGCTGTTTTTAAATTTTGTTTATCCTCGAAGTACATTTTAATGACATTCTCAATAGCATTTGTAGTCTTTCCCATTGCAGAAATCACAACCAAGGTATTATAATCGCCCTTTTTTTGTATGACAGAAGCTACATTTCTTACACCTTCGGCATCTTTTACGGATGCCCCTCCAAACTTAAAAACCTTCATTTTTAATTATGATGTTTGTATTTATTTATCTCTTTTTCAGGAAAATGAACTACGCGCCATTCTTCTTTTATTATGGCGCCTTTGGATTTATAAAAGGCTATTGCAGGAGCATTCCAATCCAAAACTTCCCAACTAATTCTTTTTACATTTTTGGAGGCACCATAAGCAAAAACGGTCTCTAAAAGCTGACTTCCAATACCATGACCTCTGTATGGTTCAGAGACAATTAAGTCCTCTAAATGTAAACTACAGCCTTTCCATGTAGAATACCTGAAATAAACTAATGCCATACCAACAATTTCAACCCCTTTTTCTGCTACGAAACAAGTAAATCTTTTGGTATCATTAAACCCATCATTCAAAAGGTCATTTAGATTAATAACAACCTGATCTGGTTCTTTTTCAAACAAAGCCAGTTCTTTAATTAATCTCAGAACATGAGTCATATCCTGAGGGTTTGCATGTCTAATTTCAACCTCCATATTAAAAAATCTCTCAAAGATAATTGAAACTTAAAATATTGCTAATGTTTCTTTTATTAAAACTATAGAATATTATAAAAAATACGATATTTGCAAAAATTATAACCTTTTCGTATAAACATGTCTCAAAAAAACCAAACATTAGGTGAATTTATTATTGAAAATCAAGCCTCTTTTAAATACACCTCAGGAGAACTTACAAAACTTTTAAATTCGATTAGATTAGCCGCAAAAGTTGTTAATCACGAAGTCAGTAAAGCCGGCCTTGTTGACATTATTGGTACAGCAGGCGATACAAATATTCAAGGTGAAGATCAGCAAAAACTTGATGTTTATGCAAACGAAAAATTTATTCAAGCTCTAACAAAAAGAAATATTGTTTGCGGTATTGCTAGTGAAGAAGAAGACCATTATATAACAATCAACAGTCAAGATGATAATCATCAGAATAAATATATTGTTTTAATAGATCCTCTTGATGGTTCATCCAATATTGATGTGAACGTTTCTGTTGGAACTATTTTTTCAATATATCGAAGAGTTACTCCAATAGGAACTCCAGTAACAATGGCAGATTTTCTCCAAAAGGGAAATCAGCAAGTTGCTGCTGGATATGTGGTTTATGGTACATCAACTATGCTTGTTTATACTACTGGTGACGGGGTTAATGGATTTACATTAAACCCAGCTATAGGAACATTTTATTTATCGCACCCAAATATGGAATTCCCTGAAAATGGAAGAATTTATTCTGTAAATGAAGGAAACTATATCCATTTCCCTCAAGGTGTAAAAAATTACATTAAATATTGTCAAGAAGAGGAGGAAGATCGTCCTTATACTAGTAGGTACATTGGATCTTTAGTTTCAGACTTTCATAGAAATATGATAAAAGGTGGTATTTATTTATATCCTAAAAGCTCACTTAACTCTGATGGAAAATTGAGGCTATTATATGAATGTAATCCTATGGCTTTTATAGCTGAACAGGCTAATGGAAAAGCAAGTGATGGTTTTACAAGAATTTTAGATATAGAACCCTCAAAACTTCATCAACGAGTTCCATTTATTTGTGGAAGCAAGAATATGGTTGAAAAAGCTGAGGAGTTTATGAGAAATGAATAAAAAAAGCGGAAATTTAATTTCCGCTTTTTTTAGTGAATATTTAATAATCCTGCTTTAAAAGCATCGAAATCAACACCGTCGTAGACTAAATTTATAGCTTCGTTTGATAACGCATTAGCTTTATCTGAATCAAAACCAAGCCCTATACACAACTTGCGAAGAATAATAAACTGATTTTCTCCTTCAATGTGATCCGCCCACACCATTCGTGTTAAATCGTAAAATCTTTCAAACCTCCTGTCTTGATCTACAGGAGGATTTATAGGATGTGATTTGTAATCTTTTAAAATTGCACTGTACTCGTCTTTAGAAATATCTAGATTAGAAGCTAATCTATCTAGAAAGGTTTTTTCATCTTCTGTAATAACATCATCACTCATTGCTAATCTTACAATAGCCGCAAAATGATCTTTATTACGCGCTCTAAATCCACTATCAAATAAATCTGAAATTGACATTATAATTAAGGTTTAATTTAAGTTGTAAATATAAATAACTAAAAAGCATATGAATAAAAAAAAATCAAAAAATTCAAACTAACCTTGGGCTATTTAATTTTCAATAACCTTTTATCTTTGCCAAAAACTTTTTGTTTTGAACAAAGACATTTTAATTGACAAGTATTCAAAGCTCCATAAGGAAAACGCTTTTGTTTCATCTTCTAAATCATCTCCAAATATTGTAAAAGGTATAACGGGCTCAGCTTTATCATTTCATATAGCATCTGCTTTTAAAAATCTAGACTATCCCTTTTTACTGATTTGTGAAGACAAAGAAGAGGCAGCATACTATGCTAATGATCTTGAAACACTTATCAACAAAAACGATGTGCTTTTTTATCCAGGAAGCTACAGAAGACCATATCAAATTGAAGAAACAAATAATGCTAATATTTTACTTAGATCCGAGGTTTTAAACAGAATTAATTCAAGAAAAAAACCTGCATTAATAGTAACATACCCCCAAGCATTATTTGAAAAAGTTGTTACAAAATCCACCCTCAATCAATCTACTTTAAAAATAAGTGTTGGAGATATGTTATCTGTTGACTTTGTTAATGAAGTCTTATTTGAATATCACTTTAAACGAGTTGATTTTGTCACATCTCCTGGAGAATTTTCACTAAGAGGAGGGATTCTAGATGTTTTTTCGTTTGCTAATGAAAAACCCTACAGAATAGAATTTTTTGGAGATGAAGTTGACACTATTAGAGAGTTTGATATTGATACACAGCTATCTAGTGAGCAAGTGAAAAAAATTTCAATTATTCCCAATATGGCGAATAAGACAGTGACAGAATCAAGACAAAGCTTTTTCAAGTTTTTAACACCTAAATCAAAAATTTTAATCAAAAATAAAGGATTACTTCTTGGTAAACTTGATCAACTATTTTCAAAAGCTGAAGAGTATTACCAAAATTTAGATTCTGAAATTAGATTTCAAAAACCAGAAGACCTTTTTTGTAATCGAGCGCTTATTGAAAATGAATTAACCAATTACAGTATTTCACTTTTTAAAACAGATGATAGTAATTATTTAACTAACCAATACCATACATCGCCTCAACCAGCTTTTAATAAACAATTTGATTTGCTTATTGAGCAACTTAACTCATTCCATGATAAAGGTTATATCAACCTTATTGCGTGTGTGAGTGAACAACAAGCTAAACGATTTGAAGATATTTTTGACGACATAGAAGAAGAAGTTCAATATACATGTATCGTTTTAAGCTTATACCAAGGATTCATAGATCATGACTTAAAGCTAGTTTGCTTTACAGACCATCAAATATTTGATCGCTATCATAAATTTCATATTAAAGATGGCTTTAACAAAAAACAAGCCATTACTCTTAAAGAGCTAAACACTTTAGAAATTGGTGACTTTGTAACTCATATTGATCACGGCATTGGTAAATTTGGTGGACTACAAAAAATTGATGTTGAAGGACAAAAACAAGAGGCTATAAAACTTGTTTATGGAGAAAGAGATATTCTTTATCTAAGTATTCACTCGCTTCATAAAATTACCAAGTTTAACGGTAAAGACGGCAAAGTCCCTAAAGTATATAAACTTGGAAGTAAAGCATGGAAAACACTAAAACAAAAGACTAAGACAAAAGTCAAACAGATTGCATTTAATCTTATTAAATTATATGCTAAAAGAAAAACAAAACTTGGTTTTCAATATAGTCCGGACAGTTACCTGCAGCACGAGCTGGAAGCTTCTTTTATATATGAAGACACCCCAGATCAAATTACAGCAACAGCAGATGTAAAAGCTGATATGGAAAGTGAACGACCAATGGATCGTTTAATATGCGGTGACGTTGGATTTGGAAAAACTGAAGTTGCAATTAGAGCAGCCTTTAAAGCTGTTGATAACAGTAAACAAGTTGTGATTCTAGTTCCTACTACCATATTGGCTTATCAACACTACAAAACCTTTTCGCAGCGGCTCAAAGATTTACCTGTTAATATTGATTATTTAAATAGATTTAGATCTGCAAAAGACAAGAAAAACATTATTGAAAGACTCGAAAAAGGACAATTAGATATCGTTATTGGAACACATCAAATCGTAAATAAAAATGTAAAGTTTAACGATTTAGGGTTATTAATTGTTGATGAAGAACAAAAATTTGGTGTAAGCGTAAAAGACAAACTTAAAACATTGAAAGAAAACGTAGATGTTTTGACATTAACAGCTACTCCTATTCCTAGGACTTTGCAATTTAGCCTCATGGCGGCAAGAGATCTTTCAGTAATTACAACACCTCCTCCTAATCGATATCCTATAGAAAGTAAAGTAATCAGATTTAGCGAAACTTTAATTAGAGACGCTGTTTCTTACGAAATACAACGCGGAGGCCAAATCTTTTTTATTCATAACAGAATTGACACCATAAAAGAGGTTGCTGGACTTATTCAAAGATTAGTTCCCGATGCAAAAATTAAAATTGGCCATGGTCAAATGGATGGTAAAAATCTTGAAGAAGTTATGCTCGCTTTTATGAATGGTGAGTTTGATGTACTTGTTAGTACAACAATTATAGAGAGTGGATTAGATGTTCCAAATGCTAATACTATTTTTATTAATAATGCTAACAACTTTGGACTTAGTGATCTACATCAAATGAGAGGACGTGTTGGGCGAAGTAATAAAAAAGCTTTCTGCTACTTTATCACCCCCGAGCATTCATTAATAACCCAAGAAGCTCGAAAAAGAATTTCTGCATTAGAGCAATACACTGAACTTGGAAGCGGGTTTAATATTGCTATGAAAGATCTAGAGATTAGAGGAGCGGGAGATCTGTTAGGAGGAGAACAAAGTGGATTTATTAGTGATATTGGGTTTGATACTTATCAAAAAATCCTGAATGAAGCTATCGAGGAACTAAAAGAAAAAGAATTTAAAGACTTGTATCAAGAGGATGAAAATAAAGTTTTTGTTAAAGAAATTACCATTGATACAGATATCCCTGTTTTATTTCCAGATGACTATATTAACAACATAAAAGAACGTCTTCACTTATACACGAAATTAAACCGTATCAAAGAGGAAAAAGATCTCGTTATTTTTGAAAAGGAATTAATTGACCGTTTTGGAAAACTTCCTAAACCTGCTGTAGACTTATTGAATAGTTTGAAATTAAAATGGTATGCTACCACATTAGGCTTTGAAAAATTAATACTCAAACAACAACAACTGATTTGTTACTTTATTAGTGATCAGCAAAGCGCCTATTTTCAAAGCCCAATATTTACAGAAGTATTAAGCTATATGCAATCCCATCCAAATGTTGGTAAAATGAAAGAAAAACAAACAAGAAATGGTTTGAGATTATTAATTAACTTTAAATCTATTAAAACCGTATCTGATGCCACTCAAGTCTTAAAATCAATAATAGATAATTTAGATTAAACGGTTCTTGGGTTTTTGATTTTTGGCGTGTTTTGATACCTTTTTTTTCCATCTATACTTGGTGGATTATTCTTTTTTTGTGTTGCTCTACCAGGTCTTAAATAAGATACTAATCCTCTGCCCTTAAAATGGTACGTTTTGTTTGTTATTAAACTTCTAAGTTTTATAGTATCGTCTGATAAAACATATAACTCAAAAAATTCTGTTTCATCGAAGTCATCATAAAATAAATTTAATCTTTTTAAATACCCATTTAAATCAAGATTGTTGAGTTCAAAACGCCCTTGATAATCCCAATAAACCGAATTAAAATTGTACACATTATAATCTAAAGAAGATGAAAATCGTTGATCAACAGACGAAAACATCAAATAATTTTCGTTATCAAATGGTTGATAATTACCATTACTTTGAAAATCTTTCTCCCAGACACTGTATTCCTCCAAGAAGTATTTTAAATTATCGAAAAATAAATAATCATAATCAAAATTATGACGTTGATAGCCTGTTAAAAAATAAGAAGTCTCTGAGAAAGGATCGTATAACTCCATCTGATTAGGTCCTGTTTGATAAACCTCAAAATCATAAATACCATCAATAACGTGGGATATCTGAAGGTTTGCATTATTAGCTAAGTAATTTCCAACAGGAACACCAAACCCATTACCATTACTGCCAAATCCAACAAGATTATTATTAGCGTATAACACACCATTTCTAAATGATAATGTAAATGCCATCTGTAAAAAAGGAACTTCTCCATAGCCTAATGTTTGATTTATTTCAACATACCAAATTTCATTAGAATTTAGAAATTCTGGTAATGGCGTTACATAAGGCATATCCTCATTATATTCAACAATCGTACAATTAAAAAATAGCATTAACCCAATTAATGATGCTAAAAGTCTAAAATTTCTCATAGTAGTATTTTATAATTTCTATTAATTATTAATCAAAGGATGTGCCAAACTTCAGTATAGGATTAATTATTACACCTAAAAAAAATATGTACTTTTGGACAAAATTTAAGCTGATTTAAAAACATGAATCAAAAATATGCCGTTTTAGGAGGAGGAAGTTGGGCCACTGCTATAGTAAAAATGTTATCAGAAAATGTAAGTTCTGTTAATTGGTACATGAGAAGTAGTGTGGTTAAAAATCATATAATTAATGAACAGCACAACCCTAACTACCTCAGTTCTGTTGAATTTGATACTAATAAACTTAATATCAGTAATGACATCAATTCAATTGTAAGTGCATCTGATATACTGATTTTTGTAATTCCATCTGCTTTTATTAACAAAGAATTGAAAAAGCTTACAGTTGATATCACCAATAAAACTATTGTCTCTGCTGTTAAAGGAATAATTCCCGAATCTGGATTACTTGTTGGTGAGCATTTCCATGATATTTACAATATCCCTTTTGAAAATATAGCTGTTATAGGAGGTCCTTGCCATGCAGAAGAAGTTGCTTTGGAGCGCTTATCTTACTTAACCATTTCTTGCTTTGATTCTAATAAAGCAGCGTTTTTAGCAAAATCTCTTAGTAGTAGTTATATCAAAACAAAAATTAGTGATGATATCATTGGTGTTGAATATGCAGCTATGCTAAAAAACATTTATGCTATTTCTGCTGGGATTGCTCATGGATTAGGCTACGGAGATAACTTTCAAAGTGTATTGATGAGTAATGCCATAAGAGAGATGAAACGTTTTATTAAACGTGTTCATCATATGAAACGTAATATTAATAACTCTGCTTATCTCGGAGATTTATTAGTTACTGGCTATTCTGTTTTTTCTAGAAATAGAATGTTTGGAAATATGATTGGAAAAGGATATACCGTTAAGTCTGCACAAATGGAAATGAATATGGTTGCCGAGGGATATTATGCCACTAAGAGTGCTTATGAAATTAAAGAACATACTGAAAACAAAATTAATACCCCAATAATTAATGCTGTTCATGCTGTATTGTATGAAGGGAAAAATCCAAAAAAAGTTTTTGCTAAACTAACCGATAAACTTAATTAGCTAATACCCCTAATTCTTTAATTAAGGGGAGTTTTTTTAAGCTCAAATTATTAATTGTGTTGGGTTCAAAAACAAATGATTTATCGTACATTTTATTGTCTTGAAAAAAAGTCACTAAAAATTCATTTTTTAAAGATAATAGGTCTTTCATAATCAATTCAACCTTAGCATAACTCTTAGGGGGTAATGCTTCCAATTTATGTCTCATTGTTGAAGTAATTTTATCTGAAGAATACCCCGTAGAAACAATTAAAATCATTTCTAAAGCAACTGACTTATTATTTATGATATAAATATTCCAATCTTCAGTTCTGTAGATTTCATTAAATTCTTTAACCGAGGCTACATAAACATCCTCAACTTTAGGAACAACAATATCCTTTTTCATTATTTAAAGAGCACTTTTAAATTGTTCTAGAAATCTAACATCGTTTTCACTCAATAAGCGAATGTCATTAATTTGATGTAGGAGTAAGGCTATTCTGTCAATCCCCATTCCAAAGGCAAAGCCTGAGAATTCTGAAGAATCAATGCCACAATTATCCAAAACATTAGGATCCACCATGCCACATCCCATGATTTCTAACCAACCCGTCCCTTTAGTCATTTTATAATCTGTTTCCGTCTCTAAACCCCAATACACGTCTACTTCTGCACTTGGCTCTGTAAATGGAAAATAAGATGGTCTAAGTCGAATCTTTGACTTGCCAAAAAGTTCGGTTGTAAAGTACTGAAGGGTCTGTTTTAGATCGGCAAAACTAACACCTTTATCAATGTATAACCCTTCAACTTGATGGAAAAAGCAATGTGACCTTGCAGAAATTGCCTCATTTCTGTAAACTCTACCAGGAGAGATTGTTCGAATTGGGGGTTTATTCTCCTCCATGTAACGCACTTGAACAGAACTTGTATGCGTTCTTAATAGGATATCAGGATTAGTTTGAATAAAGAATGTATCCTGCATATCTCTTGCTGGATGATATTCAGGAAGGTTTAAAGCTGTAAAGTTGTGCCAATCGTCTTCTACTTCTGGGCCTTCACTAACATTAAATCCTATTCTTGAAAAGATATCAATAATTTGATTTTTAACTATGGAAATAGGGTGACGAGCACCAAGTTCTAATGATTCTCCTGGACGCGTTAAATCACCATATGTTGCTTTCTGATCATTACCAGAATCAAGACTTTCTTTAATAGCATTAATCTTATTCTGAGCTGAATTTTTAAGAGTATTTATAGCTTGTCCAACATCTTTTTTTTCATGGTTAGGTACCAATTTAAACTCAGCAAACAAATCATTAAGAATTCCTTTTTTTGATAAAAATTTAATTCTAAAAGCTTCTAACTCATCTTTTGACTTTGTATCAAAAGAAGTTACTTCATCAATTAATGCGTTTATTTTGTCTAACATAATCTACTTTAAAGTGATGCAAATTTAATTAATTCTTATGGGATATATTCCGCTTCAATAAAATAGTTTACTATAGCTTCTTTCATCAAAACACTTTGTTCTCCAGCTTTTAAAACGGGTAATGGTTCTTTAAGATTAAAATGTGGCCAGCCATCATCATCTATGTAATCAAATTCATAATAGCCATAAGGTTCCAAAAGCCTACAAATTGCGATATGCATGAGATCAACTTTTTGATCTTTTTTAAATTTTTTATGCGGCTGACCTAACTCTTGAACACCAATTAAATAAATAATTGCATCTAAATCTAACACCTCTCCATCTGCAAATTGAAGCGATAATTTTTGTACTAAATTATCCCATCGTGTTTTTAATAAGTCGTCTCTAGACATAATATATTTTAATGGGCAAAGTTAATTATATTTACTCAAAATTGTCACTTATGCATGCATTAGATATCATTATACTAATTCTTCTTGGATTCGGTTTAGTAAAAGGTTTTTTTAAAGGGCTTTTCGTTGAACTCGCCTCTTTGATTGGACTTGTAGCAGGAGTTTATGGTGCATACTACTTTAGTGACTATTGCGCGAATTTTTTAAGGGAACACTTTAGCTGGAATGAGAATTATTTACAAATAAGTGCTTTTGCCATAACCTTTATGTTAATTCTACTTTCAATTATTGTAGCTGGAAAAGCATTGACTAAACTGGCAGATTTTGCTGCATTAGGTTTATTAAATAAATTCTTAGGCGGACTATTTGGATTATTGAAAATGGCAGTGATTATAGGGGTTTTGATAACACTATTTGCTTTAATAAACTCTAATCTTATGCTTATTGAAGAGAAAACGCTTCAAACATCAATTTTCTTCGAACCTATTAAAGCAACAGCATTAAATATATTTCCGGATTTATTGGAAACTGTAATGTCTGAAAAAAGTAAATTACATTAAATCCACTTTCCCCGAGGAAAGACTGTATACCCCACCAATAATTTTTATTTCGCCTTGTTCCTCCATCTCTTTTAATATGGGACTCTTCTCTCTAATTCTTTGAATAGTTAATTTGA
>JBELHJ010000004.1:23020-41782 GCA_042091495.1 Bacteroidota bacterium | reverse complement strand
TCCATCTCTTTTAATATGGGACTCTTCTCTCTAATTCTTTGAATAGTTAATTTGACATTATTTTCGACTGTTTTTGCAACAAATTTTGCATTAGAAGAATCTTGAGCCCCCGTTTCAGAAGATTTTGACACTTCAACAGCCGGTTTTATGTTGGATAATAAATGTGTAATATTTCCTAATTCAACACCGTCACAAGCAGCTTTAACTGCACCGCAACTCTCGTGTCCTAAAACAACAATTAGTTTACTTCCGGCAACTTTACAAGAATATTCCAAACTGCCTAAAATATCAGCATTCTCAAAATTCCCCGCAACTCTGGCAACAAAAACATCTCCAATATGTTGGTCAAAAACATATTCAACAGGAACCCTTGAGTCTATACATGAAAGAATTGCTGCTTTAGGAAATTGTCCTCCTATTGTTTGTTGAACTAAAGCAGTATGATCTGTAGCAGTCAAATTATTATCAATAAATCTTTGGTTTCCTTCCATCAAATCGTTTAATACAAAATCAGGAGTTAAATCATCCTGTACAACCTTGGTAATTGCAGTATTTCTCATAGTTATTAATTATTCTTAAAAATTTTTAAATTGAAGGGACAGCCCTCAAACATGTAAAATGAATCAATTTTAAATTATTTTTTGACTAATTTAATTTGTTTTCACAAGCTTTCAAAGAGAATTTATTAGATTAAATCTACTTTATAAAGTTTAATATAATTATGCTATAGTAATTTATGATTTAAATTAATTACAAAATCTTTATACTTCCACTTTTTAACCAACCTGATTGCCCATTGGTTAGTTTAATTTTGTTCCACTCACCTACTGCGTCCAGTAAAAGAATTTTGGTCCCCTCATGCAGTTTAAATCTCAATGAAGACCTAAGGTTTGGTTCTTCTTTAACTTGAACTTCCTCATCAAAAACTATAGCATATACATTGTTATTTTCTATTGATTTGGCATAAAACCCCATCATAAAGCTTAATAATATTACACCAGATAAAATGAAACTAAATATAAATGACACCCGTTTTGTTTTTGTGTTTCTCGAAAAAAAATAAACCAATAAAAATAAAACAGTCAACCAAATTAATATCACAATTAATACTCCCCAACCGTCAGAATCCATGACTGAAACTAAACCATTTAAAATATTTTTTATACCAGAATTAGGTATAACATCAATATCATCGATAGTCATTTGTTGCGCAAAAGAGAGGTTTGAAAGCACTTCTTTATTATCCCCATCAAGTTGTAAAGCTTTCTCGTAAAAATATATAGATTCAGCAATGTTATTTTGTTTGTAATGGGCATTGGCTAAATTAAAATACAACTCGAACGAGTGTAAACCATCATTTAGAATTCTGTTATATTCATCAATTGCCTCTAGATATTCTCCATTATTGTAGTGGGCATTACCATCTTGAAATTCGCGCAAATGGTCTTGTGCTTGAATAAAACCATTAAAAACCAAAAATATAAAAGTAACAATACGTATCATTCTACCTGAGTTGTTTATCTATTTTTGAAATTATTTCAATTGCCTTTGAGTAATTTGTTTTTGAACTAGAAGTACTTGAAGGCGCATACCTAGCCATTTCACATTGTGCTAATAAAGCTAAGAAATCATTTATATCACTTAAATCAACAGACCCATTAATTAGTAATTCCTGAATTCTATCTTTATTTAATTCTTGATTTTCAATGTGCAATTTAGACTTAATAAAATTATGTAAGGCCTTTTCTAAAGCTATATAGAATTCATTGTTAATATTGATTTGTTTTTTAGCTTCAGATAAATATTTTTTTGCAAGTCTATTGGCTCCCCTTGCTTTAGATCCTAGAACATCTGCATTTCTAGCATCTAAAAATTTCTTAAAATATAAAACAATTGGTAACAATAAGATTGGTAACAAAAATAGCAGCCAAAATCGCAATGAATTAAACCAATCTTTACTTTCTATCTCGGATAATTGTGTTTCGAGTTTAATGTATTTAAAAGAAGATGTTTCTTTTAAAATCTTATTGACCTGTTGCTTTGAATTTTTTGGTTCTGAATCGCCATTTATTGGTCCTTTCAAAACAGTTATCAACAAATCATCTGATGAAAGTGTTTTATAGCTCTCTGACACAGGATCAAAAAATGAAAAAGACACTTTAGGTAGAGGATATTTGCCTTGAAATTGAGGAATGATCGTATATGAATCTGAAATCTTACCCTTCATCCCACTAAGATAAGTAGTTACTTGTTCTTTATGCTCCGGTTCATACACCTCTAAAGCACTGGGTACTATTAATTGGGGTAAATCAAAGAGCTTAAGATTTCCTTTTCCTGAAACTTCAACTTTTGCAACTAGAGATTCTAAAGCGTCAAGCGTTGTTTTATTTAATGATACATCTAAAGTAAAATCCCCAACAGCACCTGTGAAATTTGCCGGTCTATTAACTTCAGGTAATGGTTTTACTTTAAGTGTTCTACTTCCTGCTGTAATGGTTTTAGATACTTGGGTTCTCATCCTATTACCAAAAAAATCTCTTCGGCTTGTTGGAACCACAACGGGGACATCCAAAGTTAAAGGCTCAATGGTAAGTTTTCCAGTTTTTTGGGGATATAGTACCACTTTTTTATAAACCACATAATACCTTTCTTCGCCTTTGAAATTGGCGGTTTTGATATCATATTCTTTGATTTTAATATTTTGACTCCAAAAATCATTGTACCTAGGTGCATCAATTTCTCTTGGTGTCTTAATATCTACGGTTGGTGACCAGTACAACTTGTATATTACACTTACGGCTTCATTGAGATATGGTGAGCTATTAGACACCTCTGCTATCAAGTCAATATTTTGTGATGCTACATAATTGGGATCGTTAGGGTCTTTTGGTTTTTCTACAGCCTCAGAAACTTGAATATTGACCGGTGAGGATTTATACGTTGCGCCTTCTATTTGAATAGAAGCTTGACCAACAGCAAAAGTTCCTTTCCTTTTGGGCATTAAATAATAAGAATAAGTTTTTGAATAGGATCTAACCCCATTAATCCATGAATTACTCACTGATTGATTAGGTCCACCAACCACAGTAAAATTTTCGAAAGCTGGAGGACTAAAATTATCTCCATCTTGATTCATTACAAAATCTACTCTTAAACGTTCATTTAACCCTAAGTTCTTTTTACTGACCTTAGCCTCAAAAGACACTTGTGAAAAAAGGACATTTGTTGATGTTAAAACAAAAAATATTATACAAACCAAATGCTTCATTACCAATCTTTATCTGTTTTTACTTTAACTCCTTTTTGCTTTTCTTTATTAATCTTTTTTTGAACCTTCTGTTCTTGGTTATTCATTGCTTCCAGAAGGTTTTTTATCTGTTGAGGAGATAATTTACCTTCTCTTGATTGCTGCTGCTGATTAGGCTTATTCTTATTGTCTTTATCTTTTCCTTCATTATCTTCATTTGGTTTACCTTGATCATCTTCTTTATCATTTCCATCTTGATTTTGGTCACTATCTTGATTGTTTTTATCTTTTTGATCATCACCCTCCTTTTTTTGATCATCTTCATTTTTCTCCTCTTTATCTTTTTCTTCGTTTTCATCTTTATTTTCTTCATCATCTCCTTCATCGTCTGGATTTTTGTCACTTTGATTTTCCATGCACTCTTTAGCTAAAGCATAATTATAGCGCGTTTCGTTATCTTTAGGGTTTAATCGTAATCCATTTTTATAGGCTTCAACCGCCTCTTTACATCGCTTTTGACCCATTAATATATTTCCGATATTATGAAAGATTTTATGCTTATCTTCTTTACATTTTGCATGCTCTAGCGCTTCTTCATACCTGTATAAAGCTTCATCAAAATTTTCATTTTCAAAATAGGTGTTTCCCAAATTAAAGCTGGCTATTTCATTATCTCTTATCTTAGAAAGTGCTTTTCTATAATCTGCTTCAGCATTAGTAAAATCATTCTTTAACGACAATTCATCTGCGGAATACACAAGATTATTAGATAATTTCAAATTTAGTGGATCAGACTGTTGTCCGAATGCAGTTGTAGTCACCAATAATAAAAATAACCTTAGTTTATTCATCACCGCGTCTCTTTTCATTAAACAAATTAAGCTTTTTTAGCCATGCGGTCTTTCTTTCAAGAACAAATACATCCATAAAAAGTAATGCAAACGCTAATGCCAAGAACCACTGAAATTGATCTTTGAAATCAGCAAATTGTTTAGCTTCAAACTCCGTTTTGTCCATTTTATTTAAAATCTCTCTTATTTCTTCAACAACTTGTGTTGTATTCGCACCATCTATATAAGTTCCATTGGCTTCATTGGCAATACTTCTGAGTGTCTCTGGATTAAGCTTTGTAACTACAGTTTCTCCATCACTATCCTTTTTGTAATTTAATAAAATTCCGTTTCGTCTTATAGGTATTGGGCCACCTCTTAATTCTCCTACACCAATTGTGAATATTTTAATCCCCTCTTGAGCTGCACTTTCGGCCTCGTTAGCAGCAATTTCAGAGTGGTCTTCACCGTCTGAGATTATAATTAAGACTCTGTTAGTTTGATTTTCATCATCAAAATAGCCTTTTGCTAATTCTATGGCTTCATTAATAGCTGTACCTTGAGAGGAAAGCATTTCTGTATTCATGTTTTGCAAAAACATTTTAGCAGATGCATAATCAGTAGTAATTGGAAGCTGTGGGAATGCTTTTCCAGCATAAGCAATAATTCCAACACGATCACTAGCTAAATTATTAATGATTTGTGTTACCAGCTGCTTTGCTTTTTCTAGTCTATTAGGAGCAATGTCTTCGGCTAGCATACTTTTCGAAACATCAACAGCAAAAACAATATCAACACCCTCTCGTTTTACTGTTTCTAGCTTGGTACCTATTTTAGGATTTACAAGTGCTAGCGCAATTAAAACTATGACGAGGCAAAAAATTAAAAGTTTTAGAATGGGTTTAAATACGGATTGTGTTGGGGTAAGTCTTGCTAATAATGCTTTGTTAGCAAAACTAATTTGAGTCTTTCTTCTCCAAAAAATCAATAATAGGTGAATTACAACCACAATAGGGACTAATAACAATATCCAAAACCATATTTTTTCCTCTAATTGATACATTAAATAAAACTTCTAAACAATGTTGACTTTAAAATAAATTCAATAACTAAAAACCCCAGAGCTATGACTAAAAATGTACGATATTTTTCATCGTAATTATAGAATTTAAACTCTTCAATTTCTGTTTTTTCTAACTGATCTATTTCCTTGTATATTTCTTTTAAGCTTCTATTATTAGTAGCTCTAAAATATTGGCCACCTGTAACTTTAGCAATCTCTTTAAGTAAGTCCTCGTCAATTTCAACTTGCACTCTTGCGTATTGAAACTTCCCGTTAGGCAAAATAGCAACCGGTGATAGAGCCATCCCATTTGTGCCCAAACCTATAGTATAAGTTTTAATACCATATTCTACAGCTAACTCACTAGCTGTTTTAGGGTCTATGAAACCGGCATTATTTACGCCATCTGTAAGTAATATAATTACCTTACTTTTTGATTCACTATCTTTTAATCTATTGACAGCAGTTGCCAACCCCATGCCTATAGCCGTACCACCTTCAATTATTGTATTGTACTTTATTTCCTTAAGAGATCTCAAAATAATAGCTTTATCACTTGTTATTGGTGTTTTTGTGAAGCTTTCACCTGCATATTCAACAAGACCTATACGATCATTGGGGCGTTCTTTGATAAAGTCTGAAGCTACATTTTTTAGAGCCTCCAATCGATTTGGTAATAAATCTTTAGCCAGCATACTTGCAGATACATCAATGGCCATAACAATATCTATTCCACTTGTTTTTTTGGTTTTAGTGGAGACATCCACCGTTCTTGGTCTCGCTAGTGCTATAATAATAAATCCTAGAGCTAATAGACGAAATACAAATAGTAAATGCTTAAAATAGCTAAGCATCGATCTCTCTAATTTGAATCCCCTTACCGAGGAAACTTTTAATTCTACAGCTTGCTTCTTATATCTATAAATATACCATGCTACCAACACTGGAAAAGAACTAAACAACCAGAAAAAATAACTATTTAAAAACTCTACACCATCAAACATTATTCATCTTTTTTAAGTTCTATTGTCTCTATTATTTTGTCTATAATCTCATTGGCATAAGAATCATCATCTCTGTAAGTGAGTTCTATTTGTTGCAAAAGATTGTCAGCGGTAAACTGAAGTAAAACGTAATGAATAAAAACCAAATCTTGACCATCAGGAACATTCATAGTTCCAAAAGTTTTTAAACCTTCTGCAGCATTTGGCGTAATAAACTGTTCTTGTTTTAAAATGATATCTCTTCCACCATTGTTTTCGTAAGATTGAATTACATTTTCAGCAGTTTGAATAAGATCTACTTCCTCTGCTTTACCTTTAGATTTAGGAAGCATTTTTGTAGATAATTTAACACTGTAAGAGCTATTTAATTTGCCAAATTTAAAACTTGAGACTTGTACTTTACCCTTTAATGAATCTACTAAATCATTATTATCTCTGATTAAAACATTAGGCGTTGAAATTTGAATTGAAGGCACACCATATTCACTATAAACCCATTCTTTATTAAGTTGCTTTAAAGACTTGTTTTGAAAAATTTTATCAATAGTTAATTTAAAACCATTTGTAAAACCAAAAAACAAAAATAACGTAACCAAAAAAGCGAGAATTCCAGCTGCAACTTTATATCTTAATTCTTTTAATCGTTTTTTCTCTTGTAGCTTCTTGTATTCAAGATTTCTTAATTTCTCTTCTTCTGAAGGTTCTGGTAAACCGTTTTTAATTTCGTCTATTTTTTCATCAAAACTTAGCCTATCTCCTTCTAGGGTATTGTGGTCTGGTATTGACTTTGCAAACTTGACTAAATCTGCTCGTTTTAAAACTGTCTCAATAGATGATATTGATGATTTTGAAATTCCAATTTTACCTGAATTTATAGTCGCATTTAATTTTAAAATAAACTCGTCTGTTGTGCATTCTAATGCACTTGGAAAAACTTTTTCGTCTACATATTTTTTAAGAGCATATGTTAAATCAGAATAAAATCCTTTGATGTTTTGAGACTTTATATATTCCTTTTCATTTATAGATTTTATAGCAAGTTTAGCTCTTTCGTATGAGGGTAGTAATGCCATTTTCTCTTCTTGTGTTAAAGGCTTCTTCCTTAAGACAAAAAAGTAAAATATTAATCCTGAAACAATCAATAATATAATCAATATTAAAATGTTTCTAATTAATTTTGGGTAAGACTTACTCACCTTATTTTTAGGCTTAATATTAAAGAGCTTTTGCTTTGTTGTATCTACTTTAACACCTCTAAATTCAGTTTTAAGAGAATCTGTAAAGATAATTTGATCTCCAATTATTATTTTTTGCTTGGGGAGGGTGTAAAAACCAGAGTCAAATTGAGTAACATTATAAATCTTGGTATAAGTAACTTTTTCTTTATTGAAAAGTGTATCTGTATCATTGACCTCAACTAACTCTAATGGAGAAAAAGTTTGGCCTTGCGGAAAAATTACATTATTAGTACTATCTGTTTCAACTTTGATTTCAAGCTTAATCTGGTCCCCAATCATTATAGAGGTTGTATCAGGAGTAATAGTAATTTGAGCATTAGTCTCAAAACTTACTATCATCAATAAAGCAATTGATATTAAAATCCTTCTATAACTCATATCATCAATCATACTATATTTATGCTCTCCTTTTAAAATAACCTAGTAATTTTTTTACGTAACTCTCTTCTACGCTACAATCTATAGTACCAGCTCCTGACTTGGTAAAAACTTCTTTGAAATAATTTACTGAGGTATTATAATAATTTGAATAACCCTTTCTAACGTTTTTGGATGATGTGTCAATAACAACTAACTCACCAGACTCCTCATCTCGCATGTGAACTAAACCAAGATTAGGTATTGAAGATTCCTTATTGTCATAAACCCTAATACCAGTGATATCATGTTTCCCAGCTAATATTTTTAATGTGTTTCCATACCCCTCATCCATATAATCAGACAACACAAAAACTATAGCTTTCTTTTTAATAACATTAGATAAAAACTTTAATGCTTCTGCAATGTTTGTTGATTTATTAGAGGGTTTAAATTCTAACAATTCACGTATAATTCTTAATACATGGGAGCGCCCTTTTTTGGGTGGTATAAAAAGCTCTACTTCACTTGTAAATAAGATTAAACCTATTTTATCATTATTTTGAGTTGCCGAAAAAGCCAAGGTAGCAGCAATCTCCGTAAGAATTTCTCTTTTAAATGCCTGAGAAGTTCCAAACCATTGGGATCCAGAAATATCAACCATCAACATCATCGTTAATTCGCGCTCCTCTTCAAAAACTTTAATAAAAGGCTCGTTATATCTTGCGGTGACATTCCAGTCTATGTTTCGTACATCATCTCCAAACTGGTACTGTCTAACTTCAGAGAAAGTCATTCCCTTTCCTTTAAAAGTGGAATGGTATTCACCTCCAAAAATATGATCCGAAAGTCGTCTAGTTTTGATTTCTATTTTCCGTACCTTTTTTAATAATGCTTTAGTATCCATGACAAATTATTCAATTAACGGCAACAACATTATTAATTTTAAGGGACCTCAACTACATTGATAATTTTGTGAATAATATCTTCAGAGGTAATATTTTCAGCTTCAGCTTCGTATGTAATTCCTATTCTATGTCTAAGCACATCTAGAACCACCGCTCTAACGTCTTCAGGAATAACGTAGCCTCTTCGTTTTATAAAAGCATAGCATTTTGCTGCAGTAGCAAGGTTTATACTTCCCCTTGGTGAAGCACCAAAAGAAATTAAAGGTTTTAGATCTGATAATTTGTAACGCTCAGGATAACGCGTTGCAAAGATAATATCAAGGATGTATTTTTCAATTTTTTCATCCATGTAAACAGAACGAACTGATTCCTGAGCTTTTAGAATTTCTTCTACTGAAACAACTGGATTGACCTGTTCAAAAGAACCTTTTAAATTGGCACGAACTACCAACTGTTCTTCTTCTAATTTTGGATAGTCAATAACTGTTTTTAACATAAATCTGTCCACTTGAGCTTCTGGCAGAGGATAAGTTCCTTCTTGTTCAACTGGGTTTTGAGTAGCCATAACCAAGAAAGGTTTGTCAAGTATAAAAGTTTCATCGCCAATTGTTACTTGTTTTTCTTGCATAGCCTCCAAAAGAGCCGACTGTACTTTAGCGGGGGCTCTGTTAATTTCATCGGCTAAAACAAAATTGGCAAATATTGGACCCTTTTTGATTGAAAAATCATTCTCTTTGATATTGTAAATTAAAGTTCCCACAACATCGGCAGGTAAAAGATCTGGAGTAAATTGAATTCTACTGAAAGATCCAGAAACAGCTTTCGAAAGCGTATTAATTGCTAAAGTTTTTGCAAGACCAGGAACCCCTTCAAGTAAAATATGACCTCTTCCGAGTAAGCCTATTAGCAGTCGTTCCACCATGTGCTTTTGGCCAACTATTACCTTGTTCATCTCCATGGTTAATAAATCCACAAAAGCACTATCTTTTTCTACTTTTTCGTTAATTGATTTTATATCTACAGAAACAGTTTCTTCCATTTGGTAATAAATTTTAAAATGTCGAATATAACAAGCTCATTTGAGCAATGCAAATTGTCCTTTTTTTTAAGAAAAATCTGTTAACAATAGGTTAATTTTAAAGTTGTCAAAATGTAATCATCTTAAAAAAGTGCTAAATATCAAGAAAATAAAGATTAAAAGAAAAATCTTTTAAATCCTTCTATTGCAGCATATTCTGTTAATCCAAGATCATTGTACTTAATTGCAGTACTTCTATTTCTTTCTTCTGCCCTTACCCAAAACTCTCTTGAGTCATCTCCTTGAAACATAACATCATCTTTTTGAGTCTGGTGATAAAAAATAGCTTTTCGTTTTCTAATAACTTGATCAGGACTCATTGGTACCGCCATATCAATATCATGTGTATCCCATTCATGCCATGCCCCTCTATATAGCCAAACCCAACAATCATTCATGAATGGTTTCTTTTTTAGAAAATCAATTGCTGTGATAATTGAAATTAAACATTGTTTGTGAGTTCCATATGGGTCAGCTAAATCTCCAGCTGCAAAAATCATATGCGGTCTAATTTCCTCTATTAAGTTTGAAACAATTGTGTGCTCTACAAGTTCCATAATTTAGATTAAGAATTTCTTCAAAACTATATCTAACCCACGTTCAATAAAAAATTATTATACTAACGGCTATTATTAATCTACAAACAACAATAAATTTTTGTAATGATTAATTTTAGATTTAAAAAGGACGAAAAAGCGTTAAATGATTAGAAAGTTTTATAAATTTCGCGGAAATTCCCCCCAAATAATCAATTTAACCACATGAAAATTAAAGAAGTCATCCTAGATAATGACCAGAGTACAGTGATTCATCTAAAAAATCTGATTTCTCATTTTGATAATATTGAGATTGTAGGTGCTTTTAATAAAGCCATTGACGCTTCACAATTTATAAACGGTCATAATGTGGACGTTTTAAACGGAAATATGATTGAAATTAATGACTTCAAAATCCCTATTGGAAGAAACTATATCAAAACTGTCAAATCTCAAATACTTATAAATACTTTTCAAAATTAATCCATGGAATTAAATTTTATAGACTACACTCTAATTAGCGTATTTTTTATAGCTGTACTAGTAATAGGCATAGTAGTTTCCAAAAAAGCAGGCAAAGACACTTCAGAATTTTTTCTTTCTGGAAGGAGTATGCCTTGGTGGTTACTTGGACTTTCCATGGTTGCAACAACATTCTCAACAGATACACCAAATTTTGTAACTAATGTAGTAAGAGTTAATGGTGTCTCGGGCAATTGGGAATGGTGGGCATTTCTAATCACGGGATTATTAACCGTATTTGTTTATGCAAAATTATGGAGAAAATCTAATGTAAATACTGATATTGAATTTTATGAAATTAGATATGGTGGAAAACCAGGCCGCTTTTTGAGGGGGTTTAGATCCATTTATCTTGGTGTAATTTTTAATGTTTTGGCCATGGCAGGAGTTACGCTTGCTGCAATTAAAATTGGCGGTGTCATGTTAAATCTTCAACCCTGGCAAACGGTTTTAAGTGCGAGCTTAGTTACCGTCATTTTTAGTGCAATTGGAGGTTTTAGAGGCGTAGTCTACACAGATTTTCTTTTGTTTTTTGTTGCCATGGGTGGCGCTATTGGAGCCGCTTACTATTGTGTTACGCTTCCTCAAGTTGGTGGTATAAATAACCTGGTAAACCACACTAATGTTATTGATAAAATCAATATCCTACCTGATTTTTCTGACAAAGAAGCTTTAATCACATTACTTGTTATCCCATTAGCTATTCAGTGGTGGAGTTCTTGGTTCCCCGGAGCGGAACCCGGTGGAGGAGGATATATTGCACAGAGGATGTTAGCGGCAAAAAATGAAAATCACGCCATTAGTGCTACATTTTTCTTTAATATTATGCATTATGCATTACGCCCTTGGCCATGGATTTTAGTTGCATTATCATCACTGATAGTTTTTCCAAATATTGAAAGTTTACATGACGCTTTTCCTCATATTCCAACAGATAAACTTGGTGATGACTTAGCCTATTCAGCCATGCTAACCAAGTTGCCAAATGGGTTGTTAGGTCTCGTTTTAGCTTCTTTAATTGCGGCCTATATGTCTACAATATCAACACATCTAAATTGGGGAGCATCATACGTTGTTAATGATTTTTATAAACAACAAGTAAATCCTAATGCAAGTGAGAAAACCTTAGTTGGAGTTGGACGTATTGCAACTGTTATTTTAATGGTTTTAAGTTCTATTCTTGCACTATATCTTAATAATGCGCTACAGCTATTTAAGTTTATTTTAATGTTTGGAGCTGGAACTGGATTAATATTTATTTTACGTTGGTTTTGGTGGCGAATTAATGCGTGGAGTGAGATATCAGCTATGGTAGCTTCAGGTATAATATCAATAATTTTTAGTAGCACACGGGGAAGCTCTTTATTTTACAATACTTTAGACCCAATTAACTCTGGTTTTTTTCCGTCTTACTTAAAATTTCCAATCATTGTTGGTTTATCTACAATTGTATGGCTTGTAGTGACTTATATTACAAAACCTGAAAGTGAGAATACATTATTTTCATTTTATAAAAAAATACAACCAGGTGGTCCTGGATGGAAAACAGTAATCAATCAAGCTAAAAATAAAAATATAAACCTTATTGAAGACACCACTCCTTGGAGTGTTCCAAATGGTATACTTGCTATTATAACATCTCTAATACTCATATATTCCACCATGTTTGCAACAGGATATTGGATTTACGGAGATTATAATTATGCGCTAGGATTAACAATTACAGCAATTATATCTGGAGTTATCTTAGTGAAAATCTGGACAAAAATTAAAGCCAACTTACTTTAAATCGAAAGGATTCTTCGCTTTGAAAAGAGTTTTTTATTTTAGTTAGGTGTATAAAATTATAATTCACTTAACTATAAATGATTAACAAAAGACTTCTTATTAAAAACCTTCTGGCTCACAATGATGAGAACAGTTTCTATGATAAGAAGAGAAAAGTTAATATTAGCCACAAAGAAGGTAAAGCAAAACTACTTAAACACATTTGTGCATTATCTAATAGTAACCCGTCTAACAATTCTTATATCGTAATTGGTGTTCAAGATGAAGACAATAAAATTACAGGTGTAGACTTTTTTGATGATAGTAAAATTCAAAATTTAATAAACGCCTATTTATCTAACCCTCCAATTGTTCAATATGAAAATATTCCATTCCCTCATCTTCCAGAATATAAAGTCGTAGGATTGGTAACCATAAGACCCAAAAAAGATTTCTCTATAACTTCCTTAAGAAAAAACATTTGGAAATATTACGGAGGTGCAGTGTTTATGAGAAAAGGGAGTATGAGTATGCCTCAGAATTTTGATATTGAAATTAAGAATACCAATTCTAAGATTGTACAAGAGATTGAAAATCATGCTAAAAACAATATTGAGTATACATTATCTGGCGTTTTAGATTTTATGAAAACTAAGTCCAACTTTAATCCTCAATACATTGTTTTCAAAGAGTATTTTGTGCTATGCTGGTCTGGGGAACAAAAAATAATAAATAATGAAACTTTCACCACTAGAGTAGACATTGAGCTCATTAATGAGCGAGTAAGATTATTTTATTCGAATCTAGATCGGGTATCTATAAGCCACAACCATGACTCTTTTATAATAAAAGAATATGTTAAACTAGGTTTGCAAGAGTCTTTTCAACATTATCCATTTGAAGAAACTATTATAAAATTCTCTGATAATGCCAATTATTCAATTAGCTCAAAGTTGATTTTTAGCCCCCCACAATATGATAAAAAAACACTTCATCATATTTATAATTCCAATAACTCTTTAATAAATAAATTATTAAAGGAGATTCCCTTAACTGGAAGAGAAATCTATGACCTAATCAATCTTCCAGCAACATTTTTAATTTGCTATTTGAATCAATTTGATGACGCCATTATTAAACTGCAAAAAGCAAAAAACCTCCTTAAAAAAAACAATATAGAAAGCTATATTAATTTTAAAGAGGCTATGCGAATTCTAAGAAAAATTAAATACAATTAAATATTGAACTTAATCCCTTGAGCTAATGGCAATTCTAATGAATAATTTATTGTATTGGTTTGTCTTCTCATATAAACCTTCCACGCATCTGAGCCGGATTCTCTTCCACCTCCAGTTTCTTTTTCTCCTCCAAAAGCACCACCAATTTCTGCACCTGAGGTTCCAATATTTACATTAGCTATACCGCAATCACTTCCAGAATGAGATAAGAACAATTCCGCTTCCCTTAAATTAGTAGTCATAATTGCTGAACTTAATCCTTGTTTTACGTTATTCTGAATATTTATTGCTTCGTTGACATCTCCAGAATATTTTATTAGGTATAAAATTGGAGCAAAAGTTTCCTCTTGAACAATAGAAAAGTCATTACTAGCTTCGGCTATAACAGGTTTAACATAGCAACCACTCTCATAACCTTTTCCTTCTATAACACCCCCTTGAACAATAATGTTACCTCCTTCACTTTTTAAATTTTCTATTGCATGCAAATAAGATTTAACCGCATCTTGATCAATTAATGGACCAACATGATTATCTTGATCCAAAGGGTTTCCAATTTGAAGTTGTTTATATGCTTTTACCAATGCTATTTTAACTTGTTCATAAACAGATTCATGAATTATTAATCTTCTAGTAGATGTGCATCGCTGACCACATGTCCCAACAGCTCCAAACACAGCTCCAATTATAGTCATTTTAATATCTGCATCAGATGAAATTATTATAGCATTATTTCCACCTAACTCTAATAAGGATTTACCTAATCTGGCACCTACAGTTGCAGCAACCAGTTTACCCATTCTCGAGGATCCTGTTGCAGAAATTAAAGGGATACGTGTGTCTTGGGTCAACCATTCTCCAACCTTGTAATTTCCATTTATAAGAGATGATATTCCTGCTGGTAAATTATTTTTCTTGAAAACACGTTCAGCTATCTTTTGACAAGCAACAGCACACAAAGGTGTCTTCTCAGATGGCTTCCAAATGGTTACATCACCACATATCCAAGCTAAAGCAGTATTCCAACACCAAACGGCTACAGGAAAATTAAAAGCAGATATTATTCCTACCACTCCAAGTGGATGATATTGTTCATACATTCTGTGCTTTGGACGTTCAGAATGCATTGTAAAACCATGAAGTTGTCTTGATAATCCCACTGCAAAATCACAGATATCAATCATTTCTTGTACCTCTCCTAAACCTTCTTGGTAACTTTTACCCATTTCATATGAAACCAACTGTCCTAGAGGTGCTTTTAAAGCACGTAACTCTTCTCCAAATTGTCGCACTATGTCTCCACGTTGCGGAGCAGGAATAGTTCTCCATACTAGAAACGCATCAGACGCTTTTTCTACAACTTTTTCGTATTGCGCATGAGTTGTTTCAGTTACAGAAGCAATGAGTTTTCCATCAACCGGTGAAATTGATTGAATGGTGTCATCAGAAGTATACCAGTTAATATTGTCTGAAGTTCCTGAATTGATATCGGCTAGACCTAAATCATTAAATATTTTATGAATTGAAAATTGTTCTGACATTATTTAAAATTTAATCCAATAAAGATAAAATTAGATGCCAATTAAAAAAAAATATCTATCTGTAAAATAATTGAGTGAAATAATAAATCCCTTCTTCATTTTGTATTATTCCCATCCCTAAATGTGTATAATCGCCTTCAATATTTTTTTTATGGCTTGGGCTAGATAACCAAGCCTTGACTACATCCTCGGCTGAAGTGTAACCCCTAGCAACATTTTCAGCTACAACACTTATTTCAGGTGATTGCATTAAAGCCAATGATCGTTCATAAAAATTATCATGAGAAATTCGGTTCTCATCTATCATGTAAAGCGTGTGATCTACTGCAAATGCAGAAGCATAACTTAAATCGAGAGCGATTGGATTTAAATCAACTGAATTTCTATAAATATTAATGGCATCAAGGATCCTATTAGAAAAGTCTAAATCAGTTTTTTCTGCCAAAGATAAATCAACACCATTTTCATTAATTATCTCATTTTCAGAGCATGAAAAACAAAAAACAACTGACAATAAAATTATTTGTAGCCTATATTTCAAAGTAAATAAGTAGAGTTTGGACTAATAATATAAGCATTTTAACTATATTAATTGCATTTTATCACTATATATATTTGATATGAAACTTTACAAAAGCAATAATTTTAATTTAAGATACAGTCGCTTTGCTATTTAATATTTTATTTTTGTCAAAACTTATCAATTGAATATTATGTTAAAAGTCATTCACTCTTATTGGGCCTATTTAGTTTTGCTGTTATTAATTTTAAGTACTGCTAATGCTCTTTTTGGTTTAGTTAGCAAGCGAGAATACAGTGCTAAAGATTTTAGAATTTCACTATCAACACTTATTACTAGTCATATACAATTATTAATTGGAATTGTACTTTACTTTACCAATAACTATGTAAGTCAATTTAGTGAAATAGGCATGGGTGAAATAATGAAAAACAGCGCTTTAAGATCTACATTAGTAGAACATCCTATAACTATGATAATTGCTTTAGTTTTAATAACCATAGGCTACTCAAAACACAAGAAAAAACTAACTTCAAAACCTAAGTTTAAGACACTTAGTATTTTTTATACCATTGCGTTAGTTTTGATTCTATCTAAAATCCCTTGGAATACTTGGATTTAAAATAAAAAAAGAGCTTAACAGCTCTTTTTTTATTTTATTTCTTTGATGATATATGTATATACAGGGAAATGATCACTGTACCCTCCAGTAAAACTTCCATTTGCGAAACTTCTGTAGGGATATCCTTTGTATCTTCCCTTTTTGTTTATTAGGTAATTTTTACTAAAAATTCCTGCCTTATAAAATCTGTAGGAATCATAATCCGACTTGTCTATAAGTGGATAAGTAACCATAATTTGATCAAATAGACTCCAACTATCTCTGTAAGCATTAGAACCTAACCCTTTTCGTTTCATGTTTTCCATCGGATTATAAATGCCTTTGGGTTTTACTTCATCAATATTTTTGACTGCCTTAAGTTCTTTCTTTACACTGGCATTAGTCGGGTCATCATTCAAATCCCCCATTGTAAATATCTTAGCATAAGGATCTGTACTTTGTAATGAATCGATAATGCGCTTACTAAGTTTTGCTGCAGCTACACGCTTAGATCTACTTCTAGCCTCACCTCCTCTTCTTGAAGGCCAGTGATTAACAATAAAATGCATCATCTCACCATCCAAATATCCAGATACTAATAACTGATCTCTTGTGTAAACGCGTTTACCAGAACTGTCATCAAATATTTTTAACACATGATTACTAGAAGAAACAGGCTTAAAAACAGACTTTTGATACAATAGTGCAACGTCAATACCTCTTCCATCAGGGGAGTTAAAATGCTCGATACCATAATTTTTAGATATTAATTGAGGATCATTAATAAGGTCTTCTAGAACATCTCTATTTTCAATTTCAGATACTCCGATAACAACAGGTGAATTGTTAGTGCCTTCTTTGCCTATGTCTGCAATGACCTTAGCCATGTTGTGAACTTTCTTTTTATATACTTCTGCTCTTCCTGCATTCATTTCCATTATTGGACTAGCTTCATCATATTTGGTTGGGTCATTAATGGTATCAAATAAATTTTCTAGATTATAGAATGCTACAGTATGTATATTGAATTTTTTTTGTTGTCCGTAAACTGTCATGGACATTAATGAAAAAACTACAATTTGAATAAAGACTATACCTCTCATTTTATGTGTTATATAATTGTTATCTTTCAAAAAAATAGAGCACAAAAGTAATTATTATTAATCATTTGACGTAAATTTGCCCCCCCTAATAACAATTATTTAATATTAAAACATTCTAATGAAAAAACTTTTACTAGTTGTTTTGTTTGGAATTTTTTCCTCCTTTTTGCTGCAAGCTCAACAGACTTCTGTAAAGGGAATCGTAAAAGAATCTAATTCTACTGATCCCATTTCCGAAGTTATTGTTTCTGTAGAAGGAACAAAAATTTCAACACTAACAGACTCTTCAGGTAGTTTTAAATTACAAGGAGAGATTCCTTACGGAGAACAAATCCTGACTTTAATTAAATCTGGATTTATCTCCAAAAGATATCCCATTGTAATCAATGAAGGAAAAGTATTAAATCTGGAAGATTTGTTTCTAGAAACAGATAGCTCCCTAGCTATTAACCTCTCAACTATTTCTCTTTCTGATGATGAATTAAATGCAGATAACAGTGGTGCAGATAATATTTCTGGATTACTCCAATCATCTATGGATATTTTTTCTCGTACTGCTGCATTTGAATTTAGTTCTTCATTTTTCAGAGTTCGAGGACTTGACTCTGAAAACGGTACTGTCCTTATTAATGGTATTCAAATGAATAAGATGTACAACGGCAGACCTCAATGGAGTAATTGGGGGGGATTGAACGATGTTGACAACAACCAGATTTTAACCACTGGTCTGAATCCTTCATCATATACATTTGGCGGTCCTCTTGGAACTAGTAATATTGACATGCGAGCTTCAGGTTACAGAAAAGGAGGAAGAGTTACCTACTCTGCTTCAAATAGAAGTTACACCAATAGAATAATTGGAACTTATGCTACTGGCGAACTTGAAGGAGGATGGTCTTTGGCAGTTTCGATTGCTAGACGTTGGGGTGAAGAAGGATATCAAGATGCCACATTATATGATTCAAACTCGTTTTTCGCCTCTATCGAGAAGAAATTTAATGATAAGCACGCTATTAACTTTACTTCAATTTACACGCCAAATCGAAGAGGGAAGTCATCACCTAATACTCAAGAGGTATATGACCTCAGAGGCATTAAGTATAATGAATATTGGGGTATGCAAAGTGGTTCTATGAGAAATTCTAGAATTCGAAGAATTGAAGAGCCTATTTCAATTTTAAGTCATTACTGGACTATAAACGAAAAAAC